>JAFODQ010000018.1 GCA_017380615.1 Clostridia bacterium
CTTTCTTGTCTTTTTAGGAATTAATAAGCAAATACCTAAAACGAACCAGATGATACCTGGAGTATCGCCTAAATGGGTAATGAACGTCATAATAACGTTTAAAATAGGATTCATAATGCTATCAACAAACTGATAAACAGCAACGTCAATGCCAACTATGAATTCACTTGCAAAAAAACCTGCCATAACTACCTCCTGAAAAAATAAATTTATGATGATATTTTACTATTTATTACATAATAAGTCAATATGGAAAATTCATCACAAAAAAACAGAGGTAACCGAAGTTACCTCTGCATAATAGGTTCAAATAATTAAATTATTCGATGATGTCTGTAACAGCACCTGAACCAACTGTTCTACCACCTTCACGGATAGCGAAACGGAGACCCTTTTCGATAGCGATTGGAGTGATGAGTTCAACAGTCATTTCAACGTTGTCACCAGGCATGCACATTTCTGTGCCTTCTGGAAGGAAGATAGTACCTGTAACGTCTGTTGTTCTGAAGAAGAACTGTGGACGGTAGTTGTTAAAGAATGGTGTATGACGGCCACCTTCATCTTTAGAAAGAACGTAAACCTGGCCTTTGAACTTTGTGTGAGGCTTGATTGAACCTGGTTTGCAAAGAACCTGACCACGTTCGATACCTTTTCTGTCAACACCACGAAGAAGAGCACCGATGTTGTCACCAGCCTCTGCATAGTCGAGGAGCTTGTGGAACATTTCAACACCTGTACAAACTGTCTTGCTGCTCTCTTCCTTGAGACCAACGATTTCGAGTTCGTCACCAACCTTAAGCTGACCACGCTCAACTCTACCAGTTGCAACAGTACCACGACCAGTGATTGTGAATACGTCTTCAACAGGCATAAGGAAGTCAAGGTCTGCCTTACGGTCTGGTGTTGGGATGTAGCTATCAACAGCATCCATGAGCTCTACGATAGGAGCGTAAACTGGATCGCTGATGTCGTTTGAAGCTGAGTCAAGAGCCTGGAATGCAGAACCCTTGATGATAGGTGTATCATCGCCTGGGAAGTCATACTCTGAAAGAGTCTCACGAACTTCCATTTCAACAAGCTCAACGAGCTCTTCGTCATCAACGAGGTCGCACTTGTTAAGGAAAACAACGATGTAAGGAACGCCAACCTGACGAGCAAGGAGAAGGTGCTCCTTTGTCTGAGCCATAGGACCGTCTGTTGCAGCGATAACGAGGATAGCACCGTCCATCTGAGCAGCACCAGTGATCATGTTCTTGATATAGTCAGCATGGCCAGGGCAGTCAACGTGTGCATAGTGACGAGCATCTGTCTCGTACTCAACGTGAGCTGTGTTGATTGTGATACCACGCTCTCTCTCTTCTGGAGCCTTATCGATGTTTGCATAGTCTTCGAACTGTGCATAGCCCTTAAGAGAAAGTGTCTTTGTGATAGCAGCTGTAAGAGTTGTCTTACCGTGGTCAACGTGACCGATTGTACCAATATTAACGTGTGGTTTGGTTCTTTCGAACTTCTGTTTTGCCATTGGAAATTTCCTCCTTAATAGGTTTTTAGCATAATTGCACGATATTATCTTACCAAATAATTCGTGTTATTTCAATAGTTTTTTGAAAATTCTCAGTTAAATGCAGTTTAGTGCATTTAACTGTGAAATTTTAATTATTTTGAACGCTCGTCCATAATCTTTTCAGCAATGTTTCTTGGAACTGCCTGATAGTTATGAGGCTCCATTACATACTGACCACGGCCCTGTGTCTTGGAACGAAGGTCTGTTGCGTAACCGAACATTTCTGAAAGCGGAACATGTGCAACGATTTCTGCTGCACCGTTTCTGTCTTCCTGACCCTGTGGGAGACCACGTCTGGAAGTAAGGTCACCGAGAACATCACCGATGTACTCAGATGGAACAACTACAGTAACCTTCATAATAGGCTCCATAAGAACAGGAGCTGCCTTACGCATAGCCTCCTTGAAAGCCATTGAACCTGCAGTCTTGAAGGCCATTTCAGATGAGTCAACCTCATGGTATGAACCATCGTAAAGTGTAACCTTAACGTCAACAACGTTGTAACCTGCAAGAACACCTGAAAGCATTGAGCCCTTGATACCAGCTTCTGCAGGACCGATGAATTCCTTAGGAATAGCACCGCCGACAACAGCGTTAACAAACTCGTAGCCCTTGCCCTCGTTAGGCTCGATACGAATCTTAACATGACCGTACTGACCGTGACCACCGGACTGACGAGCAAACTTGGTATCTGCTTCTGCCTGAGTTGTAATTGTTTCTCTGTAAGCAACCTGTGGCTTACCTACGTTAGCTTCAACTCTGAATTCACGAAGAAGTCTGTCAACGATGATTTCAAGGTGAAGCTCACCCATACCAGCAATGATTGTCTGGCCTGTTTCTTCATCTGTGTAGCACTTGAATGTTGGGTCTTCTTCTGCAAGCTTTGCAAGAGCAATACCCATCTTTTCCTGACCAGCCTTGGTCTTTGGCTCAATAGCAACACGGATAACAGGTTCTGGGAATTCCATTGATTCAAGAATAATTGGGTGATTCTTATCACAAAGAGTATCACCTGTTGTTGTTCTCTTGATACCAACAGCTGCAGCGATATCACCTGCATAGCAGCAATCAATGTCCTTACGGTCATTAGCATGCATCTGAAGAATTCTACCGATACGCTCAGTATCATCCTTAACAGAGTTATAAACAGATGTACCTGTGTCAATCTTACCTGAGTAAACTCTGAAGTAGCAGAGCTTACCTACGAATGGGTCAGTTGCAATCTTGAAAGCAAGAGCTGCAAATGGCTCATTGTCTGAAGATTTACGAACCTCTTCCTCTTCAGTGTCTGGGTTGATACCCTTGATAGCTTCAATATCAGTTGGTGCAGGCATATAGTCCACAACAGCATCAAGAAGCTTCTGAACACCCTTGTTCTTATATGAAGTACCGCAAACGATAGGAACCATTGCATTAGCAATTGTTGCCTTTCTGATGCATGATTTGATTTCATCGATGGTGAGCTCTTCACCATCGAAGTACTTCATCATGAGCTCATCATCCTGTTCTGCAACAGATTCAATAAGCTCTGCACGATATTTTTCTGCGAGTTCAACCATATCCTCAGGGATTTCTTCAACTCTGACGTCCTTACCTACATCGTCATAATAAACGACTGCATTCATTTCAACAAGGTCGATAATACCCTTGAAGGTTGACTCTGAACCGATTGGAAGCTGAATCGGAACAGCGTTACATTTAAGACGCTCTTTTACCATTGTGAGAACATTGTAGAAGTTAGCGCCCAAGATATCCATCTTGTTGATGTATATCATTCTTGGAACTCTGTATTTATCAGCCTGTCTCCAAACAGTTTCTGACTGTGGCTCAACGCCGCCCTTTGCGCAAAGAACTGTAACTGAACCATCAAGAACCTTAAGTGAACGCTCAACCTCAACTGTGAAGTCAACGTGACCGGGAGTGTCAATGATGTTGATTCTGTTACCATTCCAGAAGCAAGTGGTTGCAGCAGAAGTGATGGTGATACCTCTCTCCTTCTCCTGTGCCATCCAGTCCATTGTTGCAGCACCGTCGTGAGTTTCACCTAACTTGTGGTTAACACCAGTGTAGAAAAGGATACGCTCAGTTGTGGTTGTCTTACCTGCGTCAATGTGAGCCATAATACCAATATTTCTGGTCTGCTCTAAAGATACCTGTCTTGGCATAATATCCTCCGAATATAATTAAGATTTTCAGATAATTACCATCTGAAATGAGCAAAAGCCTTGTTTGCTTCTGCGTTCTTGTGCATGTCTTCTTTTTTCTTGAAGGCTGCACCCATTGAGTTGGTTGCATCAAGAATCTCGTTAGCAAGTCTTTCCTTAGCTGTTCTCTCTGAACGAGCACGAGCATAAGTTGAAATCCAACGAAGACCGAGTGTTTCACGTCTCTCTGGACGAACATCGATCGGAACCTGGTATGTTGCACCACCTATACGGCGAGCTTTAACCTCGAGAACTGGCATAACATTTTCCATTGCTGCCTCGAAAACCTCAAGTGGTTCCTTACCTGTCTGTTCTTTGATGATATCGAATGCGTCGTAAACAATTCTCTGTGCGACACCCTTCTTACCATCTAACATTACATTGTTAATAAGCCTTGTTACAAGCTTAGAGTTGTAAAGCGGATCTGGCAAAACATCACGTTTTGCAATCTGGCCTCTTCTTGGCACTTCGCTTCCCTCCTTCATATTAATGATATCATAGGTACTCGAGTGACTATCTTTCCCGTGGCGCCAATGGTTACAACTCTATATGAATAAAGTTAAATACTTACCATTGGTTGAATTAAATTCAGCCTGCAAGAAGATTTGTCCTTGAATAAAGATTTGTGCTGACTAAATTATTTCTTAGCAGCCTTTGGACGCTTTGCACCGTACTTTGAACGGCTCTGCATCCTGTTAGCAACACCCTGGGCATCCAAGGTACCTCTAACGATGTGGTAACGCACACCAGGAAGGTCCTTAACACGACCGCCTCTGATGAGAACCACGCTATGCTCCTGAAGATTATGACCCACGCCTGGAATGTAAGCTGAAACTTCAATACCATTTGTGAGACGAACTCTGGCGAGCTTTCTGAGCGCTGAGTTAGGCTTCTTAGGTGTGTCAGTCTTAACAACTGTGCAAACACCACGCTTCTGAGGAGAATTGTTGTTTGTTAAAACATTCTTCTTAGAGTTAAGGCCCTTACCCAATGCAGGAGCTTTAGACTTCTTTTCGAGACTCTGTCTTCCGCTACGAACGAGCTGATTAAATGTTGGCAAGTATTGTCACCTCCGTGTATAATATAGGATATCTCAAAAGGGCACACTACCCCCATAAGACACCGAACTATAATTTACCACAAACCAATTCTGTTTGTCAACACTTTTAACAAAGTTTTTTGAAAAACTTTGGCTAATAATACAAATTTTATTTTGTTCAAAAGCCGTTCTTCCCTCTCAATCTTGTTCTTTGCACTTTAAGTTTCACATTTAAAAGGCTCCTTGCTTTCACAAGGAGCCTTTTGTTTTATTCTGTTGGAATTTCAAGTGTATTGAATGCATCCTCGGGAACAGCTGTTGCTTTAACCTCAACATCGCTGTAGCACTTCATACCTGTACCTGAAGGAAGAAGCTTACCGATAATAACATTTTCCTTAAGACCCATAAGTGGGTCAACCTTACCCTTGATAGCAGCATCTGTAAGAACCTTTGTTGTTTCCTGGAAGGAAGCAGCTGAAAGGAAGGAGTCTGTTGCAAGAGATGCCTTTGTAATACCGAGAAGAACAGGTGAGTATGTTGCAGGAACAAAAGGCATGCCCTCTGCTTCGCAACGTGCCTTTGCAGCAGCGTTTGCTGCATTGAATTCTGTCTTCTCAACAGATGTACCCGGAAGAAGAGTAGTTGAACCCTGATCCTCAACCTTGATCTTACGCATCATCTGGCGAACGATAACCTCGATATGCTTATCGTTGATATCAACACCCTGAAGACGGTATGTCATCTGAACTTCCTTGATAAGGTAGTTGTGAACAGCGTCAACACCGAGAACTGCAAGAACATCGTGTGGGTTAACGGCACCCTCTGTGAGATGCTGACCTTTTTCAATGTATGCACCCTCCTGGATTTCCTGGCAGAGTCTTGCATCGAATGGGATAAGATATTTCTTAACCTCATCTTCACCGGTAACAACAACATACTTACTCTTCTTGATATCCTCAAATGAAACCTTACCTGCGATTTCACTGAGCATTGCAAGAGTCTTCGGCTTTCTGCCCTCGAAGAGCTCTTCAACACGAGGAAGACCCTGTGTGATATCGGCCTGAGAAGCAACACCACCGGTGTGGAAGGTTCTCATGGTAAGCTGTGTACCAGGCTCACCGATTGACTGAGCAGCGATAATACCAACTGCTTCACCAACTGTAACAGGACCTGCTGTTGCAAGGTTTGAACCGTAACACTTGATACATACACCGTGCTCGCTTTCGCAAGTAAGAAGAGAACGGATTTTAATCCTTCTGTCTTCTTCGTTTTCACGGGCATTTACAATATCTGCAATCTTCTTTGCGAGACGGTCATCAATCATTGTGTCTGTGTCACAGATGATTTCACCATTTTCATCGCAGAAGTTTTCAACGAGATAACGACCTGTGAGACGCTCACTGAGTGGCTCAATTACATTTGTGCCATCCTTAATGTCATATACCTCAAGACCATCGTGGCAGTGGCAATCCTCCTCACGGATGATAACCTCCTGTGAAACGTCAACAAGACGTCTTGTAAGGTAACCGGAGTCAGCGGTACGAAGCGCTGTATCGGCAAGACCCTTACGAGCACCACGGGATGAAATGAAGTACTCAATGATATTAAGACCTTCACGGTAGTTTGCTCTGATTGGGATTTCGATTGTTTTACCTGCGGTGTTTGCGATAAGACCACGCATACCTGCAAGCTGACGAAGCTGTGAGTCAGAACCACGGGCACCTGAGTCAAGCATCATAAAGATTGGGTTGTAACGATCCATTGCGTTACGAAGCTCTGCTGAAACATTCTTTGTACAAAGCTCCCAGGCTTCAATCTTAGCCTTTGAACGTTCCTGCTCACTTCTGAAGCCCATCTGATATTCCTGCTCGATAACATCAATTCTTGCTTCTGTTTCAGCAAGGAACTGCTTTTTCTTCTCAGGAATTGTTGCGTCACAAACAGCAACTGTGATACCGCTTCGTGTTGAGTATTTGTAGCCCTGTGCCTTAATGTTGTCAAGCACAGTAGCTGATTTTGCTGTACCGTGCACTCTGATACAACGCTCGATGATTCTACCAAGAACCTTCTTGTTAACAAGCTCGTTGATTTCAAGAGTGAACATGTTTTCAGGGTCAGTTCTGTCAACAAAGCCGAGATCCTGTGGAACAGGTGCATTGAAGAGAACCTTACCCAATGTTGTTTCAAGAAGCTTTGAGTAAACCTTACCGTCAACTTCCTTTGTCATACGAATCTTGATTGGTGCATGAAGACCAAGGTCACCCTCGTCGTATGCCATCATAGCTTCGTCAACGTTACGGAACACCTTGCCGTGGCCGATTTCATCTTCCTTAACAAGTGTAAGGTAGTATGAACCAAGGATCATATCCTGTGTAGGAACAACAACAGGCTTACCATCTGAAGGCTTAAGAAGGTTTCCGGCAGCAAGCATAAGGAATCTTGCTTCTGCCTGTGCCTCTGCTGAAAGAGGTACGTGAACAGCCATCTGGTCACCGTCGAAGTCGGCGTTGAAGGCTGTACAAACAAGAGGATGAAGCTTAATTGCTCTGCCTTCTACAAGAACAGGCTCGAATGCCTGAATACCAAGTCTGTGAAGAGTAGGAGCACGGTTAAGCATTACAGGATGATCCTTGATAACTACTTCAAGAGCATCCCACACATCAACACTTGCGCGTTCAACCATCTTTCTGGCTGATTTGATATTGTTTGCCTTGCCAAGGTCGCAAAGTCTCTTCATAACGAATGGCTTAAAGAGTTCAAGTGCCATTTCCTTTGGAAGACCACACTGATAAAGCTTAAGCTCAGGACCAACAACGATAACGGAACGACCGGAATAGTCAACACGCTTACCAAGAAGGTTCTGACGGAAGCGTCCCTGCTTACCCTTAAGCATATCTGAAAGTGATTTCAATGCACGGTTATTAGGACCTGTAACAGGTCTGCCGCGTCTGCCGTTATCAATAAGAGCGTCAACAGCTTCCTGAAGCATTCTCTTTTCGTTGTTAACGATGATGCCGGGAGCACCCAATTCAAGAAGCTTCTGAAGACGGTTGTTTCTGTTGATAACGCGTCTGTAAAGGTCATTAAGGTCAGAGGTTGCAAATCTGCCACCATCCAACTGAACCATAGGACGGATATCCGGTGGGATAACCGGAAGAACCTCAAGAATCATCCATTCAGGACGGTTTCCTGAGTTTTTGAATGCTTCGCAAACCTCAAGTCTCTTGAGAACACGGAGCTTCTTCTGACCTGCTGCTGTTTCAAGCTCTTTGTGAAGCTCTTCGCAAAGAACATCCACATCGATTTCCTCAAGAAGTGCCTTGATAGCCTCGGCACCCATTGAAGCCTTGAATGAATCACGGTCATATTTTTCGATGCAATCCTCATATTCCTTCTCACTGAGAATCTGCTTTTTCTCAAGAGGAGTATCACCAGGATCAACAACGATATACTTTGCAAAGTACAGAACCTTTTCAAGGTCACGGTGAGAGATATCGAGCATAAGACCCATTCTTGATGGTGTGCCCTTGAAATACCAGATATGTGATACAGGTGCAGCAAGCTCAATGCTACCCATACGCTCTCTTCTTACCTTTGACTTTGTGATTTCAACACCACAACGCTCGCAGACTTTGCCTTTATAACGAATCTTTTTATACTTTCCGCAATGGCATTCCCAGTCCTTGGTAGGTCCGAAAATCTTTTCGCAGAAAAGACCATCCTTCTCCGGTTTGAGAGTTCGATAGTTAATTGTCTCGGGTTTGGTTACCTCACCGCAAGACCACTCTCTGATAAGGTCAGGAGAAGCGAGTCCTATTTTAATCGATTCGAAATCTATGTTGTTATCCTCAACAACTACATTATTTGAATCGTATGCCATATATGAATAACCCTTCTTCCTAATAAATTGTGGGATGTAATCTGATTTTTAAGTGATTAAAAATCTTCTCCATCATCGAACAGACCGTCTTCGTCAAAATCAGAAGCTTCCATGAGATAATCAAACTCTGAATCTTCATCTGTTATGCCGAAGCCTGCTGCATCCTCTGCGTCGTTAACATTTGTCATTGCATCGTCAATATCTGCATTTTCAATAACTGGAACAACGCCTTCGTCATCAAAGTTCTGCTTAAGGTCAATTTCATTGTTATCCTTGTCAAGAACGCGGATATCAAGACCCAATGACTGAAGCTCTTTAATAAGAACCTTGAATGATTCCGGAACACCGGGCTTAGGAATATTATATCCCTTAACAATTGACTCGTAGGTCTTAACACGTCCTACAACGTCGTCAGACTTAACAGTAAGAATCTCCTGAAGAGTGTAAGCTGCACCATAAGCTTCAAGTGCCCAAACCTCCATTTCACCGAAACGCTGACCACCAAACTGAGCTTTACCACCCAATGGCTGCTGTGTAACGAGTGAGTATGGACCTGTTGAACGAGCGTGAATCTTATCATCAACAAGATGATGAAGCTTGAGGTAGTACATTATACCAACTGTAACAGGGTTATCAAACTTTCTACCTGTACGACCATCAGTAAGCCATGTCTTACCGTCTGTGGAAAGGTTAGCTTCTGAAAGCATATCTCTGATATCCTCTTCGTGAGCACCATCGAATACAGGAGTCATAACCTTGTAGCCGAGTGCTCTTGCAGCATAACCGAGATGTACCTCAAGAACCTGACCGATATTCATACGAGAAGGAACGCCCAATGGGTTAAGAACGATATCAAGAGGAGTACCATCAGGAAGGAATGGCATATCTTCCTGAGGAAGAATACGGGAAACAACACCCTTGTTACCGTGACGACCAGCCATCTTATCGCCTACGCTGATTTTTCTCTTCTGTGCGATGTAACAACGAACAACCTTATTAACACCGGGGTTCAATTCATCACTATTCTGTCTTGTGAACACTTCAACCTGAACAACAACACCATATTCACCGTGTGGCACTCTGAGTGAAGAGTCACGAACCTCTCTTGCCTTCTCACCGAAGATTGCACGGAGAAGTCTTTCTTCAGGTGTGCTTTCTGTTTCACCCTTTGGTGTAACCTTACCAACAAGGATATCACCGGAATGAACCTCTGCACCAACGCGAATGATACCGTCTTCATCGAGGTTTGCAAGAGCATCCTCACCAACGTTTGGAATGTCTCTTGTGATTTCCTCAGGTCCGAGCTTTGTATCACGAGCTTCTACTTCATATTCTTCAATGTGAACTGATGTGTAAACATCGTCACGAACCATCTTCTCATTAAGAAGAACGGCGTCCTCGTAGTTATAGCCTTCCCATGTCATAAAGCCGACAAGGGCGTTCTTACCGAGTGAAATTTCACCCTGTGATGTTGCAGGACCGTCTGCGATAACATCACCTGCTACGAGCTTTTCGCCGATTGAAACAATCGGACGCTGGTTGATACATGTGCCCTGGTTGGAGCGCATGAATTTTGTAAGCTCATAGGTATCAACCTCACCACTGTTGGTGAGCACCTCAACCTTCTTTGCGCTTACCTTCTGAACAACACCGTCGCGCTTACAGAGAACAACAACGCCGCTATCAACAGCTGCCTTGTATTCCATACCTGTGCCGACGATCGGAGATTCTGTCTTAAGAAGCGGAACTGCCTGACGCTGCATGTTAGAACCCATGAGTGCACGGTTAGCGTCATCGTTCTCAAGGAAAGGAATCATGGATGTAGCAACAGAGAATACCATCTTAGGTGAAACATCCATATAGTCTGCCTGTGAAACGGGAACCTCACGGAACTCGTCACGGTAACGGACAGTAACACGTTCTTTCTTGAAGAAGTTATTCTCATCAAGAGGCTCATTAGCCTGTGCTACACAGTAGTTATCCTCAACATCTGCTGTCATATATTCAACTTCATCAAGAACCTGGCCTGTTGCCTTATCAATCTTACGGAATGGTGCTTCCACGAAGCCGTACTTATTGATTCTTGCGAATGTTGAAAGATAGGAAATAAGACCGATGTTAGGACCTTCAGGAGTTTCAATAGGACACATTCTGCCATAGTGAGAATAGTGAACGTCTCGAACCTCGAAGCCTGCACGGTCACGGGAAAGACCACCGGGACCAAGAGCTGAAAGACGGCGCTTGTGTGTAAGCTCTGCAAGAGGGTTTGTCTGATCCATGAACTGTGAAAGTGGTGATGAACCAAAGAATTCCTTGATTGCAGCCATAACAGGTCTGATATTGATGAGTGCTGCCGGAGTTGCCTTATCAGGCTCCTGTGCCTGAAGAGTCATTCTCTCGCGAACCACTCTTTCCATTCTTGTGAAACCAATTCTGAACTGGTTCTGAAGAAGCTCACCTACGCAACGGATACGACGGTTGCCGAGGTGGTCGATATCATCGATATTACCAAGCTCATTGCCAAGGCAATTGAGATAGTTGATGGATGCGAAGATATCATCAATAATAATGTGTTTTGGAATGAGGTCATCGCAACGAAGTGACATTGTCTCAAGGAGAGCCTCCTTATCGTCGCCACATTCCTCAATAATTTCTTTAAGAACAGAGAAACGAACCTTCTCATTAATGGCAATTGCCTCAAGCTCTTCTTCTGTAACGCAATCGATGAAATCGAGAGCATTAACCATGTTGTTGGAAATAACCTTAATGTGCTTGCCTTCAACATCAAGAATTACTTCCTTAACACCTGCACGATCAATAACATCTGCAAGCTCTGCTGTGATCTTTCCACCTGCTTCTACGATTAACTCGCCTGTGAACGGGTTGAAAATATCATCAACAGTAACACCACCGGAAATACGGTCTGTAAGTGAGAGCTTCTTATTATATTTGTATCTGCCGACACGGGAAATATCATATCTGTGTGGGTCGAAGAAAAGATTATTAACGTGTGTTTCTGCAGATTCAAGTGTTGGTGGCTCACCGGGACGAAGCTTTCTGTAAACCTCAAGCAAAGCTTCCTCTGTGTTCTTTGTTGTATCCTTTTCAAGAGTTGCTTCGATTCTGTCATCATCGCCGAAGAACTCACGGATATCGTTATTTGATGAAAGACCGAGAGCACGAATGAATGTTGTGATAGGAAGCTTTCTGTTCTTATCAATTCTTACATTGAAAATATCGTTCTGGTCTGTTTCATACTCGAGCCATGCACCTCTGTTAGGAATAACAGTGGATGTGAAGAGCTTCTTACCGTTCTTGTCGTAGGTGTAGCCATAGTAAACACCTGGAGAACGAACAAGCTGTGAAATAATTACACGCTCTGCACCGTTGATAACGAATGTACCGCTATCTGTCATTATCGGGAAATCGCCCATGAAAACTTCATTTTCTTTGATTTCGCCTGTTTCCTTGTTGTAGAGTCTTGCAAGAACACGCAAGGGAGCTGCATAAGTAGCATCTCTTTCCTTACATTCAGCAACACTGTACTTAGGCTTCTCATCCATACGATAATCAATAAAGGTAAGGACAAGATTACCCGTGTAGTCCGTGATTTCATCGATATCACGGAAAACCTCTCTAAGCCCGACATCAAGGAACCACTTGTATGAGTTCTTCTGAATCTCAATGAGGTTTGGCATCTGCATTACTTCATTGATTTCTGCAAAACTCATTCTGGTATTTCTACCGAGCTTTACGGGTTTTACGTTTGCCATAAAACACATCACTCCGTTCTTATTCTAAATTCTTTTTTTACCGACAAAATCGGCCAAAAAAAGAAAAATTTAACTGATTAATTTGTGGAATATTTTCTATTTTTTCAACCGACAGGGCATACTCTTACAGATAATAATCCATTATATTAGATTATACAGTATAATGGATGTCCTTGTAAATGTCAATAGTTTTTTGGAAAGTTTTTGTAAAATTATTTTTGAAATAAAAAAGCACGAGGCAATGCGAACATTACCTCGTGCCATACCTTATATAATTGGTATCATTAAATCTTAGTATTTTACTCTCTCAGTGTAGCCTGTGTGGAGAATATCGTGTGCCTTGTGGCTACCCGGCTCACCAAAGAATTCATCATAGATGGCTGTGATGTTAGGATTCTTGTGTGACTTTCTGACTGGGAGATTCTCATCATCATTGTAGAGACCTGCTGCACGAACAGCCTTCACATCTGTGAAATTACGAACGGTTGCAGGAACGATTGGCTGACCGCCACCGTTTACACAACCACCCGGACAAGCCATAATCTCAATGAAATCATAGTTCTTCTCGCCGCTCTTAACCATATCAAGAACCTTCTTTGCATTTGCAAGGCCTGAAGCAACTGCAACATTAACAGTTACACCATTAAGATCATAGGATGCTTCCTTAACGCCTTCAACGCCGCGAACAGCCTTGAATGTTGTAAGGTCTGTAAGCTCGTTGCCTGTAACAACCTCATAAGCTGTACGAAGAGCAGCCTCCATAACGCCACCGGTTGCACCGAAGATTGTACCTGCACCTGAGCCGAGTCCGAATGGAGCATCAAATTCCATATCAGGAATATTGTTGAAGTTAATGCCTGCCTTCTTGATCATTCTTGCAAGCTCTCTTACTGTGATTGAAGCATCAATATCAGCAAGACCCTTAACTGCTGTATGGTCAAGTCTTTCAGCCTCGAATTTCTTTGCTGTACAAGGCATCACTGAAACAACGAAGATCTTTTCAGGATCAATGCCCATCTTCTCTGCATAGTATGTCTTTGCTACTGAGCCAAACATACCCTGAGGTGACTTACATGATGAAAGATTAGGAATGAACTCAGGATAGTAGTGCTCACAGTATTTAACCCAACCCGGTGAGCAGGATGTGATAAGAGGAAGGTTTTCCTTCTTATTGAATCTATCAAGGAATTCAGTTGCCTCTTCCATGATTGTGAGGTCAGCTGTAAAGTTTGTGTCAAACACACGGTCAAAACCAAGCATCTTGAGCGCAGCAACCATTTTACCTGTTACGATTGAGCCCATTTCGTAGCCGAATTCTTCGCCCAAGCCAACACGAACAGCAGGTGCTGTCTGAACAATAACGTGCTTGTCAGGATCGTTGATTGCATCGAACACCTTCTGTGTATCATCTCTTTCTGAAAGAGCACCTGTTGGACAAGCTGTGATACACTGACCACATGAGATACAAGCAACATCACCGAGACCGTACTCAAATGCTGAGCCGATGTGTGTATCAAAGCCACGGGCATTTGCACCGATAACTGACACACCCTGTGTCTTGTCGCAAACTGCTACACAACGACGGCAAAGGATACACTTTTCGTTGTCACGATACATATGAGTTGCAGTTGCATCAACAGGATAACTGATAACTTCACCTGCAAAAGCATTTTCATCTTCAATGCCATAGTCCTTGCAAAGCTTCTGGAGCTCACAGTTACCACTTCTGACACAAGAGAGACACTCCTTCTTGTGAGTTGAAAGGATAAGCTCAAGAGTTGTCTTTCTTGCTGCAATTACCTTTGGAGAGTTTGTGAAAATTTCCATACCCTCGTTTACAGGGAACACGCAAGCAGCAACAAGGCTACGAGCACCCTTAACCTCAACAACACAAATACGGCAAGCGCCGATCGCATTGATTTCTTTAAGATAGCAAAGTGTAGGAATTTCAATACCTACCTGATGAGCAGCTTCGAGAATTGTGGAACCGGCAGGAACCTGATAATCAAAGCCGTTAATTTTAATATTTACCATGATTTAGTTCCTCCTTATTTAATTACTGCTTTAAACTTACAGTTACCGATACACACGCCACACTTCACGCACTTTTCAGTGTCGATTGTGAAAGAAGCAAGCTTATGACCGGGTGCAATGTAATCTGTTCTTGTGATAGCATCAACAGGACAGTTCTTTGCACAGATGCCACAACCGATACATTTCTCTTTATCGATTGAGAATGTAACGAGGTCTTTACAAACACCTGCAGGACATTTCTTATCAACAACATGAGCAATATACTCATCTTTAAAGCGCTGATATGTAGAAAGAACAGGGTTTGGAGCTGTCTGACCGAGACCACAGAGAGAGTTTTCTTTGATGTAGTTGCAAAGGCTCTCCATTCTTTCAAGGTCTTCCATTGTGCCCTTACCACTTGTAATCTTTTCGAGGATTTCAAGAAGTCTTCTTGTACCTACGCGGCAAGGTGTACACTTACCACAAGACTCATCAACAGTAAACTTAAGGAAGAATTTTGCAATGTCAACCATACAGTCATCTTCGTCCATAACAATAAGACCACCTGAGCCCATCATAGCGCCCTTAGCAACAAGGTTGTCATAGTCAATTTCGATATCAAGAAGATCTGCTGGAAGGCATCCGCCTGAAGGACCACCTGTCTGAGCAGCCTTGAACTTTTTACCGTTTGGAATACCGCCACCGATATCCTCGATGATTTCACGAAGAGTTGTTCCCATCGGAACCTCAACAAGACCTGTATTGTTGATCTTACCACCGAGAGCAAATACCTTTGTGCCCTTGCTGGTTTCTGTGCCCATTGAGTTGAAGAACTCTGCACCATTAAGGATAATCTGAGGAATGTTAGCAAAGGTCTCAACATTATTTTCTGTGGTTGGCTTGCCAAAGAGACCCTTAACTGCCGGATATGGAGGACGAGGACGAGGCTCACCACGGTTACCCTCGATTGATGTCATGAGAGCTGTTTCCTCACCACAAACGAAAGCACCTGCACCAAGACGGATGAACAAATCGAAATCGAAGCCTGAACCGAAGATATTCTTACCGAGAAGACCCATTTCGCGGGCATCATCAATAGCCTTCTGCAAACGCTCAACTGCGATTGGGTACTCTGCACGAACATATACATAACCCTCTGTTGCACCTGTTGCATAGCCACAGATAGCCATTGCTTCTACGATACAGTGTGGGTCACCTTCAAGAACTGAACGGTCCATGAATGCACCCGGGTCACCTTCGTCGGCATTACATACAACATATTTCTGGTCTGCCTTGTTGGCAGCTGTGAAGCTCCACTTACGACCTGTTGGGAATCCACCGCCACCACGGCCACGGAGTCCTGAATCAATAACAGTCTGGATAACCTGCTCAGGTGTCATTTCTGTAACAGCCTTTGCGAGAGCTCTGTATCCATCGTATGCGATATACTCTTCAATATTTTCAGGGTCAATAACACCACAGTTACGAAGTGCAACACGGTGCTGTTTCTTATAGAAGTTTGTTTCACTTAAAGGCTTAACCTTATCCTGCTCAACTGTCTCTGAATAGAGAAGTCTCTTAACGATACGACCTTTAAGGAGATGCTCTTCAACGATTTCAGGAACATCTTCGACCTTAACTTCACTATAGAAGCAGCCTTCAGGGTAAACAATCATAATTGGGCCTAAAGCACAAAGACCAAAGCAACCTGTTCTTACAACCTGGATTTCTTCAGCAAGACCAAGCTCAGTAATCTTTGCGTTTAAAGCATCAATAATCTCGCCGCTGTGGCTGGAGGTACAACCGGTACCGCCGCAGACAAGTACATGAGAACGATACATTTTTCTTTCCTCCTTATTCGGTAACAGCGCCAACAGTGTAGTCAGCAACAACCTCACCATTTACAAGGTGATCTGTAACAACCTTAACTGCCTTCTCTGCTGTCATCTGAACGTAAGTTACCTTTTCCTTACCGGGAGCATAAACCTCAATGATTGGCTCATACTGGCACATACCGATACAGCCGGTCTGGGTAACGCTTACATTTTTAACATTTCTCTTTTCAAGCTCCTCTGTGAGAGCCTTAAGAACAGGACGCGCACCTGCTGCAATACCACAAGTTGCCATACCAACAACAACTCTGATACCATCGTTGCCGTCTGCATCACGTGCAGCAATCTGAGCCTGTGCTTTTTCTTTTATAGCAAGTAACTCTTCAATTGATTTCATTTGATTTAGTCCTTTCATTAATTATTTGGATTTAAACAATTCTTCCGTCTGCTCACGAAGGTGACCTTCAATCCACATCATAACCGATGGTTCCGACAAAGGTACTCCTTCAAGAATATTCTTGATTTCAGCAGAGGAAAACTTAAACTCTCTGCCATCAACAGAACGGATGTATATGAAATCCTTATCCTCGTTCATGGAAACAATTGTTGAAATTGTTGATTCCATATCGCCCAAAGGAGTGAAGTCTATGCTGTCTGTTTTAAAGACAGCTTCAACTCTTGTGCCCACACCTACCTGCGAGGTAATGGTGAAGCTTCCCCCTGTCTGCTCTGCTGCCATCCTGAAAAGAGGAATTCCCATCCCCACCTTTCTTGTGGTGCGAGTGGTAAAGAACGGGTCCTGAACATTTCTGACCTGTTCCTCAGTCATTCCTTTACCATTATCATAGATGCCGATAAGCAGTGTATTGCTGACAGTGTCTTCACGGATAACAATCTCTGTGAGAGCTGCTCCTGCAGCAATTGAATTCTGGGCAATGTCGAGAACATTAAGTGATAATTCACGCATATTGTCAGTTCATATACTTAGCGAGAATACCGGGTACATCGTCTGCTGTAATCTTACCGTAAACCTCACCGTTGATTGTGAAAACGGGAGCAAGACCGCAAGCACCGATACAACGACACTCTTCTAATGAGAACTTACCGTCAGGTGTGCATTCGCCGGGTTCGATTCCGAGAATTTCAGAGATTTTGTCTGTGAGCTGCTGTGAGCCTTTAACATAGCAGGCTGTACCGAGACAAACTGAAATATCGTATTCGCCCTTTGGTGAAAGTGAGAACTGTGCGTAGAAGGTTGCAACACCGTAAACCTTTTCAAGCGGTACATCCATTCCCTCCGCAATCATAACCTGCACTTCACGTGGGAGATAGCCATAAATACCCTGTGCCTCCTGCATAACGTGCATAAGCTGACTTTTGTCACCATTGCACTCTGCAATAACTGCATCAAGCTGTGCCTTCTGCTCGGGAGTGCCCTTGAAGGGTATTGTGCTGATTTTCTTGACCATTCAGATTTCCTCCATTCAAATATGATATTTGTCTTGCGACAAAAACATTAACTGTCCCATATATAACATAATACAAATTATATTAGTCACATACATCGTTGATTATAGCATAGCAAATTGTTTTTTGTCTATACCAAAAACCGACTTTTTCTGATTTTTTTGATATTTTTTTAACATTTTTCCGTATTGCACAAAAGAGGAGTTTTATTTTCTATGTGCTTTGGGTTAATTATTGAATTTTGTTCTTTTACAAAGGTGCTTAATTATGGTAATATGAAATAGTATATAAAGTCTCATTTGGAGGTAGTCAAATGAAAATAAGAGAAATTAAAAACATACTCGACGCAGAGCTTATCTGTGGTGAAAATTTCCTTGATAACGAGGTGTTCACTGCCTGTGGCAGCGATATGATGAGCGACGTTCTCGCTTATGTCAAGGAGCAGGCTGTACTCCTTTCAGGCCTTGTTAACCCCCAGGTTGTGCGCACAGCTGAAATGATGGACATGAAATGCATCGTTTTTGTTCGCGGAAAGCATCCCGACCTTGATATGATTGAGCTTGCAGAAGAAAGAGATATTGTACTTCTCGGAACACGTCTTGAAATGTTCACCTCCTGCGGACTTCTTTATAAAAACGGACTTAAAGGAGGCAGCGGAATCTGATGGAACCACTCAAATTGCACTTTGATGTGAGTGGATCAGATTTCACCTGCGCCGGTGAAGCCTCAGGCAACATAAAAAAAGCATTGAAGGAAATCGGCTTCAGTGCAGCACTCACAAGAAATGTGGCCATTGCAGTATATGAAGGTGAAATCAACATGGTCATTCACGGTGGCGGTGGACAAATTGATGTGGAAATCACTCCGGAATGCATTTCAATTGTTCTTGCTGACCAGGGTCCCGGCATCCCTGATATTGCACTTGCCATGCAGGAGGGCTATTCCACAGCTCCCGAAAATGTCCGTCAGCTGGGCTTCGGGGCAGGTATGGGTCTCCCCAACATCAAAAAATATACAGACGAAATGATTATTGAGTCCGAGGTAGGCAAAGGCACCACCATAAGACTCAAGGTTTTCCCTCAATAAAAGCTGTATTTTGAAGCATAGCAATATGTTTAGAAAGGAGTTTTTATGGATAAATATTTCCATTCGGTACGCCTTGACAAAGATAAATGCAGAGGCTGTACAAACTGTCTGAAGCACTGCCCCACACAGGCAATCCGTGTGCGCGCAGGTAAGGCAATCATACTTAAAGAAAGATGCATTGACTGTGGCGAGTGCATAAGAGTGTGCCCCCACCACGCAAAAATAGCCAGCAGTGATTCACTTGATAGATTGAAGGACTATAAGTACACAGTTGCACTACCTGCTCCTGCATTATATGGTCAATTCAATAATCTTAACGATATCAATATTATTCTTAACGCACTGCCGAAGCTTGGCTTCGACGCTGTGTTTGAGGTATCAAAGGCTGCAGAGCTGATTTCAGAAGCAACAAGACTTTTTATGGAAACTCAAGCCCCCACAAAGCCTGTTATCTCTTCAGCTTGTCCTGCAGTTGTACGACTTATAAGAGTTTGTTTTCCTGAGCTTATTGAAAACATGCTTCTTATTAATGCCCCTGTTGAAGAGGCAGGACGAATTGCACGAGAAAAAGCTGTGCAGAAAACAGGGTTCAAGCCCGAGGATATCGGGATTTTCTTCATAACCCCCTGCCCTGCTAAAATCACCTCTTTCAAGCAACCCATCGGCGTGGATAAATCGAATATTGATTGTGCTATTTCAATCAAAGACATTTACCCTGTGCTTCTCAAGGCAATGGAGCATATGGATGAATCCGACGAGCTCAAAGCAATGCACGAATCAGGTGTTATCGGCTTAAGCTGGGCAACGAGTGGCGGCGAAGCATCCGGCACACTTAATGACAATGCCCTTGCTGCAGACGGAATTGAGAATTGTATGAAGATTCTTGAAGAGGTTGAAAGAGGAAATCTTGACAGCATTGATTTCATTGAGCTCAATGCCTGTCAGGGTGGCTGTGTTGGTGGCAGCCTTACTGCTGAAAACCCATTCATCGCAAAGACGAGGCTTCTCAAGCTTCGCAAATACAATCCCATTGCCTGCAACCACCTTCCACAGAAAAGCTTACCCGACCATTTATTCTGCAAAACTCCCATTGAGCCTTGCGACGATGTTATGAAGCTTGCAGACAATATGAAGGAAGCAATGGAGCGAATGAACAAAATGAAGGAGCTTATAAAAATCTTCCCTGGTCTTGATTGCGGCACCTGCGGTGCACCAAGCTGCAAGGCTCTTGCAGAGGATGTTGTAAGAGGCTTTGCAAGTGAAACAGATTGTGTTTTCAGAGCAAGAGAAGAACTTCAGGATATTGATGACTCTGCTGCATTAAGCAACATTATTCCTGCTCCCTTCAGAGAAACTAAAGAGGACTGATAAAATGACAGTTGAACAGTTAAAGAACAATCTGGGGCTGACATATCTCTGCGGAGAGTCAGCTGCAGCCGAAAAAGAAATTGAAGGCTGCTATTGCGGCGACCTTCTCAGTTGGGTTATGTCCCGTGCAGAGCCCGGCAATGTGTGGCTTACAGTCATGGGTAACATCAATTCAATCGGTGTTGCAGTGCTTGCAGATATTTCCTGCATCATCCTCACAGAAAACTCTGTGCTTGACGCTGACGCAAAAGCCCGTGCCCAGGAGCAGGGAGTGGTGATTCTCACCACAGCAGAAAATTCATATCAGCTTGCTGCTAAAATAAGTAAACTCATATGAAGCTCGTGTATGATTTTCATATTCACTCTTGTCTGAGCCCTTGCGGTGACAAGGACATGACGCCTCTTAACATTGTGAATATGTCAAAGATAATGGGCTATGATGCAATTGCCCTCACAGACCACAACTCCTGCAGGAATTGCGAGGCCGCTGTGAAGGCAGGAAAGGAAATCGGGCTTACGGTTATCCCGGGAATGGAGCTGTGCACCTCCGAGGAGGTACACATTGTTTGTCTCTTCCCCGATTGCAAAAGGGCTATGGAATTTTCAGATTATGTTTATTCTACCCTGCCACCCATTAAGAATAAGGCATCTGTTTTCGGCGAGCAGACCATTATGGACGAAAAGGATGAAATAACAGGCTGCGAAGAAAGACTTCTCATAACTGCAAGCGGAATCAGTTGTGCAAAGGCAGTGAACACTGTATCGCAATATGGTGGCGTGTGTTATCCTGCCCACATTGACCGTTCCTCCTTCAGCATTCTTTCAAATCTTGGCACCATTGATGAAAGCTATGGCTTCACCTGTGCAGAGGTTTATGATATGTCTGCACTTGACAAGCTCAAGAAAAAGCATCCATACATCAGCTCTCTGAAAATTCTCACAGATTCAGATGCACATTATCTTGAAAATATGCGAATCCCCGAAGGCTGTACTATTGAGGTCGAGGACAATTCAATAGAAAGCATTTTAAGATTTTTCAAATAAAAGAACGGAAGGGTCAAGCCTTCCGTTCTTTGTTCATCTTATTTTTTCTTTTTCATGAAAGCAGCCACGAACCAATAGTAAAGAGGAATCAACAGAAATGTGAGCCAGGCATATTTCCATAGATTGAGAAACAAGCCGCTACACAAAAACTGTACCACCGCAAGAAGCGGTATTGGCAATCGCAACAAAAATGATTTCATACTTTTTGCCCTGAATGCAAAGCAGAGCCACAAATGAATGGGGATAAGGAAAAACAAAAGCCACAGCGGATGCCAGAGCTTCGTGAGCATTCCGAGTGCAACATATATCACAGGTACAAGAAGGAACACCGGAATCCTAACAAGAATATTCTTTATGCGCGGGAACATACACATATCTGCATTTCCAATGGTATCTATATCCTTCTGCAAATCTTCAAATTTATTTTTCATGTTACTCCCCCCGAAAGCTGCTGCATTTATCATAATACATTTATCTCTGCCATTCAAGTGCTGATTAGATAAATGTGTTGAAAAAAACATGGTACATTGCTATAATGATTGTAATTTGTCGAAACGCAGTCGCGTTTCGCAAAAGCCGATTTTATCGGCTTTTAGCAAAATTGTTTTTTATAAATACAATTTTGCATTACACTCATTGAAAGGATTATAGTCGAATTTTCGAAGAAAATTC
>JAFODQ010000089.1 GCA_017380615.1 Clostridia bacterium
AAAATATTTTTTGAGACAGTAAAACGGATGTGCAGAAATTCTACACATCCGTTTAATATTTGCTCATACCGTAGCAAGCAGGGAAATTGTAAATCACATTTTCCATTTATTAGGAGAACCTGAAACCCTTAACCTTGCTCACAATTTACATCAGCCTGTCCTGCAGTTAGCGAAGTGGGAAAATTAACAATTCATTGACTCTTCGCCTATTTGTTAGTTTGTTTAAGAATATTGATTTGTTCTTGATAAAATTTCATAACAGTTTTATCCACAAACACATTTTTTTCTTCTATATCATTTCGTAAGTGCAAACCATCTAATAATCCTTTGGGTTGCCACATTTTACACACTTTTTACTCATAAGTCCCTTAAATTCACCACCACAATATTGACAACGAACACGAGGACGCTAATGCATTTGTTGAAAGTTTGTTTTGTTGTGGCACGGATTAAGCTTCTCCTATTGCAGCTAACTCTTCTGCGGTTAAATCTTCCCCCTCAAAAAATCTTGTCAATATCTTATCCAGTTCATCTTGTGTAAATGTATTCACATCTTTTTTTCTTGGTGCAGACGTCATAGCATTTTGATGAGTGTGGTTGTCCACAGTATCCTCAGCATTTTGGGGCTTTTGTTCTTCGGCTATGCGCTTTTCTTTTTTCAGTTTTTCTGTTTCTACGCGAACTTTGTGCTCGCTTTCAAAGTTGTCATTTAACAAATGGATATTTTTTTCCCATTCTTTAATTTGTTTTCTTAATTCTTTTGCTTTTGCTTTATCTTGTCGATACTCTTTTAAACTATTACGGGTTACATATGACATAACAAAAAACATAATTACGACAAATAAAACAACAAAAACTGTACTGATTTCTTCTATGTCCATTTGATAGTCAATAACACCCCAAACACAAACAACAGACATTACGAAAAAAACTAATGCAAGAAAAGCAGAAAATAAAATATGACCAACACCTTTTGATTTTTCAATCTCTTCTTCTGCCTCTATAATTTGGTTTTCTATTTCTTTTATTGCAGCTTTTTGTTTGATTTTCTCTTGTTTTTTTTCGTCGTCTTTTTTCTTAACTAAATCTGCTTTGTGTTTTTCGTCTCTTGCTACTGCAATTGCCTTAGATAGCAATTCACGACCGTTTGGACCCTTAACCTCGTCTTCGGAAATCTTATATCTTTTAATATTTTTCGAATCAATAATGGTATATTTCTGAACTAAATCATTCCATGTATCAATATCAATTTCCATTGGGTCGCCATCATTGTTGATTTTTTCTATTAATTTGTTGGCTTTATGTTCAATTCTTGCTTGAAGTTTTGCCTTGAAACCATCACTTAAAACATCTTTGTTTTTATCAACAAAAGATATGAATTCTATATATGAGAAATTGTCTTCAAAAGCTAAAACAACATCGTAATTTTTATAAATATCAAGATAATCTACCAAACGCAAAAAAACTTCATCAACAAGATTTTCGTTTATTGCTAAAACAACAGCATTAACATTCAAAGGATATAATTTAAGTGCTGTTGCAATCGCATATTTCCTATCAACATTATCATTCTTTTGTGCTTGTTCAATAATCTTATTTGATTTCACAAAATCATAAGCATTAATAACCCTTGAATCAATTACCTTTGCTTTTACTGTTTGTTTAATCACATAATCTAATAATCCTGAAACGAAGTAATCAACAGATTTTTCTAATCCCGGAATAATAGTATCGTCAACCAGATTATTGAAAGTTGCCTGTGCCTGCACTTGAATACGATTTGAACCTTCTTCCATTTTGAGACCGGCAACTTTATAGGCTTCTTTTCTTTGTTTCCTCTCTGCTGCATATTCATCTAAAGAATGCAACAATAAATCAAAAGTGTCGCCAATAACACCATAGCCAAGACCTGTTACCTTGCTTTCCGCTTCATTCAAAAGATTGTTTTTTAAATTTTCATTTTCCTGAATAACAGTTTTCGCCAATTCTATGCATGCATCTCCAAAAACAGTGCATACATTAAGATAATTCGCAATATATTTATCCATTGCTATTTCAAAATCATCTTCATTAACAAATATCCCCTGTTTTTCGAGAAGCTTCTTTGTTTTGTCCATGTATACTAAATGCAATTCTCCTAAGCATTCAAGATTATTGCTGAATTTTGAAATACTCTTAGGCATATTCTTAAAAACATCGTCCATAAAATCAAGACTAAGTACCTTGAAAAAGGTGATAATATTTTCATAGGTAACCAAGGATTTATAGCACCTGATTTTTTCACCCAAGATATTAAAATCTTTGTAACCTGTATTATCTTTTTTATTGCATAAGGCTACGAAAGTATTACGAATTGCAGGTGTATTTTCTTTAAAAGGCATCTTATTTGCTTTTGCATATTCTTCGGCCTCAGAACCCAGCTCACCAAGAATAACTGTTTTTTTATTATCATTATCAAACATTTTACCTTCAACAACAAAAACAGTTGAAGGAATTGCAACGTAAAGTAAGCTTTTACAAGAAGCAAAAACATCTTTTCCAATTTTTATAGTGCCATCCGGAATTTCAATATAATTCAAAGCTTTACAGTTTGAAAATGCACGGTCTTCTACGGAACCTTTCAATGAAGATAATGTGCAATTTTTCATGTTGGTGCAACCTTCAAACGCACTTTCACCAATTGTTTTAAGAATTGTGCTTTTAATATTTATCTCTTCGATAAAATCACAGTTTTTAAACGCATTTGCGCCAATTTCTGTAATGCCTTCGGGAATCTCAACAATTTTGCATTCACCTTTATACTCTGTTACAACACTATTTTCAATGATTAATTCAAACTTGTTTTCACTCATAAAAATACCCCTTACACACATCAAAACATTGAAGATATAAATATACATTTTAATTATGAACCAATTTACAATATTTTCAATTCGCATTTATAACAAAAAACTAGAATAGTTTTTGACACAGCAAAGCACAGCACCTTTCGGTACCGTGCTTCGCTAAGGAGGTAAACAAATGAAAAAGAAAATGGGAAAGAATTTTATTTGTCGGTTTTAAACACACAGTATTATCTTATTTACAATCATCAAAAACATATAATAAACACAAAAACCCGTCCGAATTACTTCGGACGGGTAATTTTATTTAGGTTAAACCTGAGTTTTCCCCTTAGTCTTTGATAGCTGCCTGTGGGGCAGTTAGCGAAGGGGGGATTTTTCCTTTACTCATTGCTTGCAATAAACTTCAATTGAATCACATATAAACGCTGCTGTACCGTCAGCGTGCTTATCAATATTATTTTTGAAGCGTTCATCGCCTACATACATCTGGCCGAGACCTGCCAAAATCTCATTTGTGCAGAGATAGTAATTTTCGGTGATATGGTTCTGCAAGCATTTTACAAGGTTTTGTGCTTCGCTGGAATCAGGCTCTTCGCCTTTTTTCATACATAATGCAAACTCTGCCATAATGCAGTCCATTCCCTCGGCAAGGTCATTCCACTTCTGTTTGGAGTAATTCGCTGTCCGTTCTGTGTGTTCCTTGTAGGCATACGTTTCGCCCCACTTTTCTTTCGCTTCGGCCTTATACTTTTCAAATTCGCTGTTGTCAAATACTTTCATAACATTTTCTCCTTTCACGGCACCATCAATGGCAGAAATCAACCGTTCTAATCGCTCTTTTTTCAGGATGAGCAGTTGTTTTTGCTCTTTCAATGCCTTGCTTTTGTCATATTTCGGGGATGCTAAAATCTCCTTGATGCTTTTTAAGGAAAAATCAAGCTCACGGTAAAAAAGAATCTCTTGCATTCGAAGAGCAGAATTTTTGTCGTAAAAACGATAACCTGTCGCTCTGTCAACGAAGGCTGGTGTTAACAACCCTATTTCATCGTAATAATGAAGTGTACGCACACTTACACCCGTAAATTCGGCAAATTCTTTAATCTGAAATTTCATATTTTTCACCTCGCAAGGAGAGTATATACTATGACGGTGCGTGAGAGTCAATAGTTATTTTGAAAATATTTTTTGATTAGATTATAATGCTTTTACCTTCTAATTTCAATGCACACAAAAATCCCCACCGATTACTCGATGGGGATTCGTTTAAGTTTTTGCTTTTCCGAATAATTCAGTTAAGAATTAGTCCTTGATAGCTGCCTGAGCTGCAGTTAGCAAAGTGGGGAAATTAAAGTAATTTATTCAAATCTATCATATATCTTGCAGGTTTTCCATTTTCCTCTAACAACATTTCCATTTGCCTTAATTTAGATAACCGTTTATCTACTGTTGAAGGGCTTATATCCAATTCAATACCCAACTGTCTTTTTGTAATACCTTCGTTAGAAAACAAGGATGCCTGAGTTAAAACATAAGTGAATATTTTCAGTTCTTCATTCATATTGCTGTTTTCAATAATTTCGGAATATTTTGATAATAGATTTTTTCTTTTTTCCAAAGCTTCATATAAATTTTCAAATGATTCGAGAATAATATTAAGGAACATAATTATAAATGGTGTCAAATCCCCTAAATTTTTTTCATCATTACATTCCTTAAAAGCTTCATAATAATCTTTTATATGTTCTTTTATCGTATAAGAAAGTCTAAAACCAATTAAAAACTCAAATTCTTTTGAAAGAAGATAACTACTAATAAAACGCGATGTTCTTCCATTACCGTCATAAAAGGGATGAATGTATCCAAAAAGATAATGAAAAATTGAAATTCTAATTAATATCGGTATTTCTTTTTGATTCAATACATTAAGAGCTTGCTCCATAAGCTGAATAATTTTTGTTTCAGGATAAGCACCTTTATGAATCACTTTTTGGGTTGAAGTTGTAACTTCTGCCATATCTTTTCTGAAAATCTCGCCATCTGGAATATTTTCTGCACAATCTTCAGCAACTTCTTTGAAAACTAAATCATTATAAATTTCTCGTATATCAGTCGATGTATTTAACGGAAATTCATTATCACTAATCAACATTTGGTATTTATTTAATAATCCATAAAAACGTTTCTTTTTAGCTTTGCTACTTACTTCGTGCAAAACGGCAGACAATTCTTTTCTTGTGCTATAAACCCCCTCAATATCGTTAGTAAGTTTAATTTCATCGATTAAGCATTTATTTGCAAACTGAATCAAAGCCGCATTAGGAAGTTCATCCTCTACTACAGAAACCATTTTATCCAATTGCATTATTCTTAAACTGGTTTCGTAAATCTCTGGACATAAACAATAAAAAGCATTATGGTCACCTATTTTTATAGGTAAAACAACCGTAGATTCTGATGACATTCTTTGCTGGTATAAAGCATTATACTCATCTTTGTTCTTATAAAACAAATGAGATAACAACTTGTATTTCATAATAGTTATTCACCGCCTAAAATAATAATTTATTATTGTTACAACACAGCAATCTAGTTAAAAACGCTGTTTTTAACTAGATTACTAATATTTTAGCGCCCAAATCGTGTTTTGTCAATGCATTTTACTAATATTATAGTGTGAATTTAATTAAATATTCATCTTTATTTTTATACAACCAAGAAAACTATCGGATAAACTTTTCTACTTGTAGTATAAATCACTTATTTATAAATCTCAACCTTAATTTCAATTTTGCCGTACTAAAAAACGGACTATATACAAAAATCCCCACCGATTGCTCGGTGGGGGATTCGTTAATTATTTGCTTTCCGAATAATTCAGTTAAGAATTAGTTTTATATTAGTGATATTAATCGCCAAGAAGACCGTGATATCTTCCCATCCAATATGGGAGAAGGTAAACATAAGGCATTATGGTTCTCATTCCGTTTGCACCTGATGTGCCGGGGAGAGCTGCTGCACGGTTTGCACTCTTCTTATCAATATTGATAAACTCCTCTGCACCTGAATCGCACACAAATGGATTACCATCATAGTTCACCAGAAGCCTTGAGCTGTATTCCACAGGGTACTTAAGCTGTGGTGCACAGCCATAGTCCTCCTGAGAATAATCCCACACAATGTCTTTTCTGTGGCTGTTATAGGTTGGCCACACCACAAGGTCAAGATTCATTTCTGAAAGTGACTTTGCTACCTCTTCAACATCGCAGGGCTTGTTTGTGAGAGCACCGTAAACCATATTGAAGAAGGGTGAGCGCTCCACTCTCTCATACTCATAGTGGTGAGTGAGACCCATCTTGAAGATTTCCTTCTGTGCTTCGTTTTCAGTGTATGTGAGAAGGTTGTAGATATTTGTGAAATCAAGCTGATCATCAATGTGAGCAATGTGTGCATCCTCAACCTTATACTGCATGCAGTTCATTGCATAGTGATGCTTTTTGATGAGCATATCAAACACCTGATTATATTTCTCATCACCTGTTACATGGTAGGTTGTTTTGAGGAAGGAGAGAATCTCAAGAGAGTTTGTTCCCCTTTCAAAATACCAGCGATCATCGTTATTGAGAAGGTCAGGCTCCCAGTTTGCCCATGTGGTCGGCACTCCGTCCACATCGCAAAGGTGGAAATTGTTTTCAATGATGTGGTCTGTAATCTTCTTTACAACCTCAGCGATTTTCTTCTTTTCTTTTTTGTCTGCCACAAGGTCATAATAAAGACCGTATGCAAAATAGTGACCGGTCATTTCATCACTTGAGGTTTCACCAAGCCACTCGCAATCCGGATTATCCTCGCAAACATGCCATTCCTCACGATTGCCCATGCCGAAATATTCATCGTCGCTGTATCTTGTTGCTCTTGCAGTAAAGCCTGATTTTCCTGTAACCTCTGTAAGCTTAATCATTGCTTCAACAGCTCTTTTTGCATTCTTCTTTGCCTGCTCATCACCCGTTGCGCCATATCTGAAGCACTGACTTGCACAATAAAGACCTGTGAAGAGACCATCGTTATCGGAGTTTGGAAGCCAGCCTGACTCAAGGTCACCGTATTTACGCAGAAGTCTGTCAACATGGTAGCCTTCATTACGCATAAAGTATTTTTCTGTAAGAGCGTCAAAGTGAGCTGCCTTCTCTGCAAGGGTCATTTCCTTTGATGTGATGATGCTGATGCCTCGTGGAGTCACGGCAGCAATTGTTCCATTCTCGGAAACTGCAAGCCTTGTTACTGTGGGGTGCATAAGCCATGCACCGTATGAGAAATATGAAAGCTTACCCTCACAAAGTGTGATAACACCTGTGCTTGTGGCAAAATATTTCTTGCCATCTGGCGCAAAATACATATCGTTTATAGCAGCATCGGGCACAGAGTAAATCTCATTGCCTTTAAACCAATAGTTTCTGCCGTCATAGATATTCACGCCCTCATCTGAGCCTACCCAGAGGTGGCCGAGAGCATCTATCTGCAAGCAGTTGATTTTTCTGCTCATTACACCTGTGTTATCGGGAAGAAGCTCTGCCCAATGACGGCGCTTGCCCTTCATTGAAAGAAGACCCTCTTCTGTGGAGCCAACATAAACTGTTTCACCGTATTTTGTTTTGTTATCAAGTGCTGCAACGCACACAGTCTCAGACGGAAGACCAACAATTTTCTTAAACTCGCCATCCTCAAGAAGGAAAAGCTCCTCCTCTGTGATGAGCCACAGTGAGCCGTCAAGGGCTGTTGAAACTCCCACAACAGGTGTGTCAAAGGATGCCAGCTTCTTTGCCTTGCCACCCTTCACCTGACAGAGTGTGTTACCGATTGCCGCATAGAGTGCATCCCTTTGTGAGAAAAATGCAGAAGCATTAAAGGGGAGCTTTTTCAAGGCACCGTTTTTGTACTCAAAAGCGCCCTCCTGTGTTGCAATGTAAAGAGCATCGCCGCAAAAAGCAACGGATTTTACGCTCTCAGGGTCAATACCCTGCTCACCGGTGATAAACACCTTATCGTATTGCTTGAATTCACCAAAATTAAGAGTATATTTTTTCATATAACCTCTCCTGAATAATTTTTTTACCCTTTGATTTTACCATAAACTCCCTTATTTGTCGATATATAAATGTAATGATTAATAAAAGAAATCGCATTGCAGAAAACTGCAATGCGATTTGTGTTTTATGAAGTTATTTACTTACCTTACACACACGGTTTCTCTCGTTGAGAGCAAGCTTGATTTTCTTAATCAATTTCTTGATATCCTCAGTGCTGCCCTCATCAATGATACCTCTGAGCTCCTTGAGAAGCTCCTTGATTTCATCCTCAAGAGGTCTTGTTTCATCATTTGAAACAGGATCACTGTATGTAAACAAATCGTTCAACTCGGCAAGCTCAGGCTTAACCTCTTCGTTTTCACAAGCATCCACAATGCCTGCAATGTCAACCTGAAAATAAGTAACATTCTTGATGTCAACCTTAAGCTCCTCGTCAAGCTGTTCAATCATATCACGTGTGTTGTCTGTGATGATAACACCAATTGCAGCAGCTCCCAGAAGAACCACATAAATCACAAGTGGAATCCATGCAGGAACGAGCAGACCAACAACGCTGAAAACAAGACCGAGCACAAGCTGAACAGCTGCGTAGATTGCACCCACTCTGAAAATCGGGAATCCATAGACCTTGCTGATAACTGTTTCCTTTGACTTAAATGCAAGGGCAGTAACGAAAAGGCTACCTGCAATTGCAATCAATGTGAAAAGGAATGAAATCCATGCCACTGAAAACTTCGGGAACGGAATTGCAAAGAATGCAACTATGTAAACAAAAAGAATAATACCGTAAATAATAACTGCTGATAAGCTTTTCTTATCCATCTTCATAACAATTAACCCTCCTTCTTATGGCCGCACTCAGGACAGAACTTTGATTCTATTCCTGTTGTGCCGCAGCCGGGACAAGTCCATGTGGCAGGTACCTCGGGCATCTTTGCGCCACATTCGGGACAGAACTTTGAAGAAATTCCTGTCATTCCGCAGGTGCAGTTCCATGTTGCTGCAGGAGCAGGCTTCGGAGCACCACACTCAGGACAGAACTTTGATGTGATGCCTGCTTTACCGCAAGCACAGGTCCAGCCGTTTGCAGGAGCAGCAGAGGAAGCAACAGAGCTGCCCACCTGTGCACCCATTGCTCCAACCTCTGAAAGGATTGGGTTAATGGCGTCCTTTGTCATGTTGATGATACCACCAACAGTGCCAAGAGTAACACCAAGACCAACAACATCGTTAGCTATGCCACTTGCGCCACCCATAGCGCCACCACCACCGTTGCCGGTGCCGGGAAGACCATTCTGCATTGCTTCAAGAGAAACCTGACGCCTTGTCTCATCCTGATAGGTATAGCCCTTGGATTTCATTTCGTCAGCCTCTGCCATTGCCTGTGCACGGTATGCATCAGCCTCAGCAAAGCCCTCAAGCTTGATTCTTTCAGCCTCACCCTCTGCAAGGATTACTGTGGAATCAGATGTACCTGAAGCCATAATCTTTGTTGTGTCTGCCATACCCTGAGCAGAAATCTTTGCTGTGGTTGCAGCTGTGTGAGCCTCGAAAACATCCACCTTGGCTTCAAGAGTCTTTTCAGCCATAATTCTTGCCTCAGATGCTTCGATTTTTGCCTTTTCGATCTGCTCATCACGGATATCAAGAGAAGCTGTAACATACTGCTTCTTAAGACGGATGTAGTTAGGATCATCGTCAGGCGTCATAATATCTGTCACATAGAACTGACCGTCAGGAATCTGGAGACCATATTCAACAAGAGCATCATTGACAGCCTTGCCGAGAATACGGGAAATTTCAGGCTTCATGGTGTCAATTGTGAGGACATTGAGCTTGTTTTCTGTGATAACACGGGCAAGAAGTGAAGTAACATTCATCGCAATCACATCTGCAAACTTACCACGCATATAATCCACACTGTATGCTGCGCCACCGCCCACAACATCACTCTGTGAGAAATCGGAGGCTGTGCCAACAAGACGGAGAATCAGCTTACGGGAATCTGCAACCTCAAGGTTGAAGGAGCCTCTTGCACCGATTTCAATGGGGATGTTTGATGTTGGCTCCATAATGCGCACACGGCTTGGTGTGCCCCACTTAATGCCTGTCTGCACAGTTTTATTGATGAAATAAACCTCTGTGTGCAAAGCAATATTCTGATCAGTGGGGAGCTTATAAAGATTTTCAAGAAGGGGTATGTTCTGTGACTGGAGAGTATATCTGCCTGCACCGAACAAATCAAGAGCACGTCCGTCACGGAAGAACAAAGCCTCCTGAGATTGGTGAACAATGAGCTGTGAGCCAAGATTGAAATCCTCAATGGGATGCTTCCAGACAAAAACATTGTTGTTTGCTTCCCACTTGATAACGCTGACAATACCCTTTTTCTTAACATCCTCCTGAGCAATACGGCGCTGAACATCGAAGGTTGTGCCGCAAAGTGTACAGGTGTAGTTTTCAGCATTTTTATCCACTGAAAGCTCACAAGCACAGGAAGGACAAGAAATTGTTATGAGTGCATTTTTGTCAGCACTTGTGTTGATTTTTTCGTGACAAACAGGACATTTTGCATCCTCGCCCTTGCTCTGGTCATAGATAACCTCGTTACCGCAGTGAGGACATTTTTTTGATGTCATTTTGTCAGAGTTTGCACTGATGGTGTGACCACAAGCACACTTAACTCTCTTTTTTGCAAATAAGCCTGTTCCGATTTCAACATATCTGCCGCAATCGGGACATTCAATTACAAAGCTTGCCATAATTATCTCTCCTATATAAAATTTTAATTACTTGCTGTTCAGGTGGGTTTTCTATAAAAGCCTAAAATATATACCAGTGGTTCATCACTTTTTTCCGATTGAAGCTTAACTGTGCTTCCATTGATTACACAGGTAAAGCCTGAGGTTTCACTTTTGTGGCTTCCTGTAATAGAGTCGGACAACGCAAGTGTGGTTTTTGAGTTACTCCAATAAAGAACAACCACAAGCTCTCCCTCATCTGACTGCTCAAGCTGTGCTCTTACCTCAATATAATGCTCATATTTAAACTTTTCACCCTTTTCATTATAGATGCTCTTGTATGAATATTCGCCACCGGGTCTGTAGTAATAGTTTTTATCTTTATATTGCTTGTTTCTTTCAATGAAGCCAAGCAATTCCTTTGCAGGCTCAAAATCTGACGGCAGTCCCTGCAGATCATCTTCCATTTCAAATATGTCATCATACTCTTCGTCAAGTGCATTATCCACTGCTGTGAGATATATAACATAATTTGCACTATCCTTGTATTCTGTAATATCGCTGAAATAAGACAGAGCTGATGTGATGTCGCCCTCCTGCAAGGATTCAAGAGCCTCCTTATATGTTTCCTCGGTCCTTGCCTGCTCTCTCAGTGATTTTGCTTCCTCTATTTTTTCGTCGGCATCACTAAAGGAGTTTGATTTTTCAAATTCACTGATTGCGTGGGAATATTCACCCTGCTCAAGGTAGGCAAGACCATGCTGATAGTGAACCTCATCTATCTTGGTTTCAGAATCCTT
>JAFODQ010000090.1 GCA_017380615.1 Clostridia bacterium
AACTGTGCAGCACGATCAACAGGCGACATTCTCGGATGCTTTGCTGATTGATGGTGTGGCATATTCACAATGTCTTTATACTTCTCATTCAAGCCTTGTGCCCTCCTATTTGTCCGTTTCTTTCTCTTGTGGTCGCTCCGTCCTGATAGCTCATCCCTTTGAGAATTGAATTCTTACCGAATTTATTTCTGATGCTTATAACCGCCTTCTGCATACTCTTTTCCTTTGCAAGCTCCTGCTTGTGTTGCTCTCTCTGCTTTTCCAATTCCTCGTAATCCGTGAACAAATCAAGCTGCTCTGCCTCAGGCACGGGAACCTGTGTTTCGGGAATAACACGATTTGCTGTTATATTGATTCTGCGAACGAGCAAATCCTTATTGATTATTCTCTCAAAAAGCTCCATTGTTACCTCCATAATCTCTTTTGTGGAGGATGTGAATTCCTTGAGATTCCCTGTTCCGTGGGCGTGCTTGGGTATTTTTCTGCCATAGCGATCTGTGGTGATTTCACCATGATATGCCATGCTGATATCAATGTTTGTGAGATTTTCGATATCATATCCTATTGTTAGAACAATCTGATTAGTCACAAGTGCCTTTTCCACAAGATCAAGAACGAGAAGCTCTGTCATTTCCTTTACGATAAGCTTTGTCTTCTCCCAATCATAAGGGCACTGCAAAACCTGTCCCGATGTAAGGCTGTTGGTGGTTGGCTTATAGGCTCTGATTTCCTCGATGGTGCATGGCTCCCATCCCCAGGCATGGTCAATAAGAAGCTCTGCATTAACTCCGAACAGCTTATAAAGAAGCTCCTCATTATAATATGAATTACTCTCACCAACAGAACAAAGAGCAACATCGCCCATTGTGTACATTCCGTGGTCTGCAAGCTTTTTTGCTGTGCCTGCACCAACTCTCCAAAAATCTGTTATGGGTGTGTGTTCCCACATAATCTCACGATATGTTTTTTCATCAAGCGTGGCAATTCTCACACCGTTTTCATCTGCAGGAATATGCTTTGCGTGAATGTCCAGAGCAACCTTACAAAGAAACATATTGGGACCTATGCCGGCAGTGGCAGTAATGCCTGTGGTTTGCAGAACATCATTTATAATTGTGCGAGCTAACTCCTGGGGAGTCATTGCATATTTTTTCAGATAGTGCGTTACATCCATAAACACTTCATCAATTGAGTAAACATGCATATCCTCAGGAGCAATATATTTAAGATAAACACTGTAAATTCTTGTGCTGTATTCCATGTACAGTGCCATTCTCGGTGGTGCCTGAATAAAGGTTATTTCAAGTGAAGGGTCCTTCTCCAATTCTTCGGAAAGATACGACTCACCTGTGAACCTTTTTTCTGAAAGACTGAGCCTTCTTTGTGTATTTACCTCTTTAAGCTTTGAAAGTGCTTCAAACAGCCTTGCTCTGCCCGGTATTCCGTAACCTTTGAGAGAGGGAGAAACTGCAAGACAGATTGTTTTTTCGGTACGGGTCGGGTCTGCCACCACAAGGTTGGTTTTTAAAGGATCAAGCCCTCTTTCAACACACTCAACCGAAGCATAAAACGACTTCAGGTCAATGGCAATATAAACCCTTTCCACAATATCCCCCCTTCTTTTTTCGTCCGTTAACCATTATACACCTCCACTATAACTAAAGCAATGGACCAAACGCACAAAAAGAACATTTGTTCGCTATGTATTTTGCATAAATTTCATAAAGAAAATTTAACGATATAACACATTGAATTATTCACTTAATTTAATATATACTGACCTTGTATATATTTTCTTTACGAGGTGAAACATGGATATTTTCAATGTTCTGGAATTGATAGGCGGCTTGTGTCTTTTCCTCTTTGGAATGAATTTTATGGGCGAATCTCTTGAAAGGCGTGCCGGAGGCAGCCTTAAGGGCTTGCTCGGCAAGCTCACAGAAAGCAAACCAAAAGCATTTCTCACCGGTTTGGGTGTTACTGCTGTTATCCAGAGCTCCTCTGCAACAACAGTTATGGTTGTTGGCTTTGTGAACTCGGGTATATTGCTTCTGCGTCAGGCAATTGGCATTATTATGGGCGCGAATATCGGCACAACCATCACATCATGGGTTCTCAGCCTTGGTGGTATTTCAAGCGACAATGTCTTCATTCAGCTTCTCAAGCCCACATCCTTCACACCGTTGCTCGCTCTCATAGGTATTGTTATGACCATGACCGGAAAAACAACAAAGAAAAAGGATGCAGGAAACATTCTTCTCGGATTTGCAACACTTATGTTTGGTATGGATGCTATGTCCGGTGCTGTAAAAGGTCTTGCAGATATACCGGCTTTCCAGAATTTATTCATAATGTTCAAAAATCCGATTCTCGGCGTGCTTGTGGGTACTTTGCTTACAGCAATCATTCAATCAAGCTCTGCTTCCGTAGGTATTCTTCAGGCGCTTTCTGCAACAGGACAGGTTTCATTCGGCGCCGCAATACCGATTATCATGGGACAGAACATAGGCACCTGTGTTACATCTGTGCTCTCATCCTTCGGCGCCAACAAAAACGGTAAGCGTGTTGCAGTTATACACTTATCATTTAATATAATCGGTACTATTGTGTGTCTTACAATTTTCAGTGCTGTGTCAGCTATATTAAAGCCTGCCTTCCTTGACAGTGCAGCCTCACATCTCGGAATTGCAGTGATACACTCCTTATTCAATATTATCAGCACACTTATTCTATACCCTGCTTGTTCACTCCTTGAAAAGCTTGCATATAAAATCGTTCCGCAGACAGAGGATGAAAAGGAAGAAAAAATCGAGATCGACGAAAGACTTCTTGCAACACCATCCATCGCTCTTGAGCAGTGTAACATACTTGTTGACAAGATGGCAGATATCACTCTTCATGCATACAAGCAAAGTCTTTCTCTGCTTGACAGCTACGAAGATTCCACAGCAGAAAAGGTGCGCAAGGCAGAAAAGCTTGCCGATAAATATGAAGATGTACTGGGCACATTCCTTGCAAAGCTCAGCACACATTCCGTCAGCGACAACGACAGCCGACTTTCAGCTGTGCTTCTGAAGGTAATTGGTGACTTTGAAAGAATCTCCGACCACAGCGTAAACCTTGTTGAGGCTGCAGAAGAGCTCAAGGAAAAGAATATTGATCTTACAGAAGACGCAAAAAAAGAGCTTAAACACATAATCAATGCTGTTGAGGAAATTCTTGAGCTGTCATACAGTGCCTTCAAAAACAATGATTACGAGACTGCACTTAAGGTTGAGCCTCTTGAGCAGGTTATTGATGAGCTTAAAGAATATCTGCGTGATTGCCACATTGCAAGGCTTCAACGAGGCGAGTGCACAATTGAAGCCGGCTTTGTATGGTCCGACCTTCTCACAAACCTGGAAAGAACATCCGACCACTGCTCAAACATTGCACTTTGCATCGTGGATGCGAAAAGCAACAGCATGAATCACCACGCCTCAGGAAAGAAAATCAAGAAGGATAAAGAACATTTCGTTTCACAATACTACGAATATGCTGAAAAATACGCCTTCACGGATTGACACAAGGGCTTCTGCTGATATTAACAGCAGGAGCCTTTTAAAATTTTACACAAAAACAGCATTGATAAACTGCTCATTTATAACAAATTTTTAGAACATTTTGTAAGACGGAAAAAAATGATGCAATTTTCTTGACAATAATTAAAATGAGCATTAAAATTCTATATGTAATTAAAGTTAATGCCACTTTGTGAGCAAAAAGGAGAGATTTATTATGACAAAACTCTACGAAGGTAAAACAAAAGACGTTTTCCAGCTTGAGAACGGTAATGTTCTTCTTAAGTTCAAGGACGATTGCACAGGCAAAGACGGTGTGTTCGATCCGGGCGAAAACAGCGTTGGTCTTAAGATTGACGGTATCGGCAAGGAAAACCTCAAAACATCTATCTACTACTTTGATATGCTCAAGGAAGCAGGCATCAAAACTCACTATGTAAGTGCTGATGTTGAAAACGCAACAATGGAGGTTCTTCCGGGCAAGGTTTTCGGCCACGGTCTTGAAGTTATCTGCAGACTTGTTGCAACAGGCAGCTTTATCCGTCGTTATGGCGAGTACATCGAAGACGGCACAGTTCTTGAGGGTGGCTATGTTGAGTGCACCTTCAAAAACGATGCCAAGGGCGATCCGCTTGTTACAGGCGAAGGCCTTGCAGCTCTCGGCGTTATGAGTCCTGAGATGTTCGAAAGCATGAAGGAGCAGACACTCAAAATCACAAAGATTATTGCAGATGACCTTAAGACAATCGGTCTTGACCTCTGGGATATCAAATTTGAGTTCGGCTATAACAACGATGAGGTTATTCTCATTGACGAAATCGCTTCAGGTAACATGAGAGTTTACAAGGGCGACAAGATTGTTGAGCCTGTTGAGCTTACAAAGCTTATCCTTAACAGATAATCATATTTACAAAAAATCACAGATACCTTGCATTTTCGTAAGGTATCTGTTTTTTTATAAATATATGTTATAATTTTTGTAACAAAAAGTAAAATGGTGTGTCATATTAGTGACCGGTCAAAAAGAACAGGTTGAGAAAGGGTGTGAGGAGCTTGGACGAAATAGAAATAATTTATCAAAAATATTATAAATTCGTTAAGGGCTACACTTTCACTCTTTGCTTTGATGAAAATCTTGCAGAAGATATAACTCAGGAAACATTTTTCAAAGCTATTAAGTCTTATGAAAAATTCAACCACAAATGCAAGGTGGAAACCTGGCTTTGTCAGATTGCGAAAAACACTTTTTTAAATCTTAAACGCCCGAAACAAACAGAAAATATAGACGATTTTCTAAACCTTGTTTCTGATGATAACATTGAAGAAAGCCTTGTAAAAAAAGATAATGTGAAAAATATTTTATCTGCCTCAAGAGATTTGGAATCACCATATAAAGAGGTTTTTTACATGAAAACTCTCGGTGATTTCTCTTACGAAATAATAGCAGAGGTTTTCGAGAAATCAGAAAGCTGGGCAAGGGTTACATATTATCGGGCAAAGCAAAAAATCATAGAAAGGATGAAAGAAAATGAGTAAAATCAGTTGCGATATTATAAGAGACCTACTCCCTCTTTACATTGACAATGTCTGCAGCGAAGAATCAAAGACTTTGATTGAAGAGCACATTTCACAATGCCCCCTTTGTGAAGCAGAGCTTTTAAATTTCCAAAACAATACTGATATAAAATCTGACATCGATAAAGATATTGATAAGGCTGTAAAAAATGCTAACAAGAAAATCAAAAAGGGTAAGAAAAAGGTTGCAATAAAAACACTTTGCATTGTTCTTTGTGTTGCTATGCTTTCAGGGATTTTTATCTTATTTCAATATCCGCTATTCTTTGAAAAAAGCTCATTTTTCACTTCTGGCTTCAAGGCACTCAGCGAATATGAGACTTGGGAAATCGAAAGCTCAAATAAAGCCAATTACGAAAATGATTTAGCAAAGTGCTATATTGACAGTAAACACGGAAAATTTGAAGAAACAAAAATCTCTGACGGTTTTAGTCTTCGTTGGAGCGAAAAGAAATTCATAGCATTTATCGACACACGAACCGGTGAAAATTTCAATTCCGACACAACTTTTGATGAGTTTTGCAAAGAACTTAATGAATCAAGAGATTCTTGGTATTACCCTATTTTTATTCTTAAAAATGGAGTAAAAGAATTGGGCTACGAAACAGAATTTTCTCCTTTGTACGACTTGAAATTAGTTCGTGAGCTCATCACAACAGAACCACCGGAAACTGCTATATTCTTAAATTTTGATGAATATAGCAAAGCCTGTACATATTATCATCTTCACCTCGCCTTACCAGTTGCAGACAAATTCATTGTTGGCGAAAGTAAAAACAATGTTATGTGGGGTACCATAAATAATATAGAAGACTTTGACGCATATATGCTATATTACCAACCTTACGAAAATGTTCAAAAAGAAACAATGGTAATCTTCCGCGGATTTTCTAAAGAAGAAACACAGGAAATTGCAAAAAGCATTGTAATTAAATAAACACTTGACCCCGATGAAATTTTATTTCATCGGGGTCAACATTTTCACAAACATCAAAATTTATATGGTTTTCAAATAGTTAATGCTTAACTCTGCGCACTCGAGAGGTGTTTTATCCATTGATGGGTCATCCTGTTCAACAACAACCCACTCTGCACCTGCTTTTTCTGCGGAAGCAATAATCTTTTTCCAATCCTGACAGCCATATCCAACGGGACGGAATTCAAAGGTATTTTCTTCCTTCGCGCCCTCTTCCTCTTCAATACCGATAAGCTTATAAAGGGGTCCGTTACCCTTCTGACCGGCAAAATCCTTAAGGTGAACGATGGGTGCTCTGCCTGAATATTTTTCAACATAAGCTGCAGGCTCCTCGCCGCCAACATTTACCCAACAGGTGTCAAGCTCTGTTTTAAGTAAATCAGCAGGAATTGTGTTATAAAGAATATCAAGAGCATATTCACCATCAATTTTAAGGAACTCAAAATCATGGTTATGATAAAGGAGCTGAAGTCCCATATTCTTTGCTGCCTCGCCAATTTTGCGAACACCTTCAACAGTAGCAGCCCAACCCTCTGTACCGGGGCGACACTCCTCTGTGAGATATGGCACAACAACATATTTACAGCCCATCTCCTGATAATCCTTAAGCACAGCCTCGGGATTCTCAAGCATATCATAATAAGGAACATGTGCCGAAACGGGAATAATGCCGATTTCATCACAAATCGCCTTAACCTCAACACCCGTTCTGCCGAAGAGACCCGCAAACTCAACACCATCATAACCAAGGTCCTTCACCTTTTTGATTGTGCCGATAAAATCTCTCTCCATATCATCACGAACAGAATAAAGCTGAATAGCAAGTGGTAAATTCATAATAATTCTCCTTTAAGATAGTTTACTTTCTTATCTTACTCCAAATATTGCTATATTTCAAGTGTTTTGAGAATATGTTTATTGACAAAAAGTTGTGTTAAGTTATATACTATATAACAATCTTAAGAAAAGAGGTCATACCTATGAAATATATTGTTGTGTTATATGACGGAATGGCTGACTATCCCGTTCCGGCATTGGGTGGAAAAACACCTATGGAGCTTGCAAAGAAGCCCTTACTCGACAAGCTTGCGCGCAACGGCGAAATTGGTCTTGTGAAAACTGTTGCAGAGGGTCTCAAACCAGGTAGTGATATTGCAAACATGAGTGTTCTCGGTTATAATCCAAAGGAATGTTACACCGGAAGAAGCCCCCTGGAGGCTGTGAGCATTGGTGTTGAAATGCTTGACAGTGACATCATCTTCAGAACAAATCTTGTTACTCTTTCCGACGAGGAAAACTACGAAGACAAGGTAATGGTAGATTACAGCGCCGGTGATATTTCCACAGAGGAAGCAAGAGAAATTATCAAAAGCGTTGAAGAGCACTTTGGCAATGATATTTACAAATTCTATGGTGGCGTGGCATACCGTCACTGCCTTGTGTGGCACGGTGGTACACTTGACCTTGGCAAGATGACTCCCCCACACGACATTTCCGGAAGGGTTATCGGTGAACATCTTTCAAAAAGCGAAAACGCAAAAGAGCTTGTTGATATGATGAAGGCAAGCTATGATTTCCTCATGGAGCACCCCGTTAACAAAAAGAGAATTGCTGAAGGCAAACGCCCTGCAAACTCAATCTGGCTCTGGGGCGAAGGCACAAAGCCGTCACTTTCAAACTTCAAGGAAAAATACGGTGTTGATGGCTCAATCATTTCTGCTGTTGATCTTCTCAAGGGTATTGCAAAGTGCGCAGGCATGGCATCCCCCGATGTTGAAGGTGCAACCGGCTACATTGACACCAACTTTGAGGGTAAGGCACAGTGTGCAATAGATGAGCTTAAAACAAATGATTTTGTTTACATTCACCTTGAAGCACCTGATGAGTGTGGTCACAGAAACGAGCCCGAGAATAAGGTTAGGGCAATCGAAATCATTGATGAAAAAATCCTCGGCAGGTTGTTGCCTGAGCTTGAGAAATACGATGATTTCAAGATTATGGTACTTCCCGACCACCCCACACCGATTGTTACAATGACACACGCCTCCGACCCTGTGCCATATATGATTTATCAGAAATCAAAAGCCTCTGACAATGGTATTTCTTCATTTAATGAAGAAACAGCTAAAGCAACTGGAAGCTTCATTGAAATTGGTCATTCACTTATGGAGAAATTCATCGGATAAGCACAATAAAAAATGTCCTTGCATTCTTGCAAGGACATTTTCTTTTTATTCAAAAACGATATCTCTTTTATATTCTGCTAATCTCACTTCGTATGCTTTGAAGGCATCCTCTTCAAAAGCCAATGTGGGATTTTCAACACCAAGAAGAGACATAAGATATTTTGTGAAATGCGGATTCTGAACAAGGAATGGTCCTAAAAGATATGTTCCGAAAAGGTTGTTATGTTTAACACCCTCAACCTTGCAGCCAACATTTGCACCCAATCCTTTTGTAACATTGATGAAGGCATTGCCTTCAGAAATTTCATAGCTATGGGAAAATCGGCTTGTGCAACCAACTATCTCCATGTCACCAAATTTCCCTAAGAAAAGAGAATTGTTACGCTTGGGAATTGTTCTTTCAGCATAGAAGCTCACAATACCGAGAGCATCTATCTTTTCGCCGTCAGGCTTCTTGATATAATCACCCATTATTTCAAAGGAATTACCTGTCATAAGGAAGATAACACCTTTGTCGAGCAGCTCTCTGATTCGGTCTTCCTTGCCCTTCAGTCTTGAAAGGATCCTTTCCTGATTGGATTCACTGCAGGAGCCAAAATACACCATATCCACATCCTCTGTGAGGAAGCGGGGCATTTCACTTACGGGAGTTTTAATGAACTCAGCCTGTGGCAGACACATTTCAAAATAACGCATATTCGCTTTGTCGCCGAACAAACAACAAATTTCGGGATATAAAACCTCAATTTTCATTATTGCTCACCGCCCTTCGCGTTCTGTGCCTGTGTGAACACAGTGACAATTTTCTCTTCAACCTTACAAGCAAGGTCATAAGTGGAGGTATCATGGAGAAGATAGAGCTTGTCTATATCCTTATCCATAATATCCACGGCCTTGAACTCATCTTCCTCGCATAGAATTACATCCTCACTGATGCCTGCAATACGAAGACGGAGCTTATAGTCAAAGCAACGAGGACCTGCAACAACAATCTGCCTGATATCGGGAGAATTGAGAAACTCGAAATCTGCATCATAAATCCATCCCATAAATTCCGAGGAATCACGTCTTTCGAACAAATCGTCAACCATAATGAACACAGTGCGAGGTCCACTTTCGTTACCAACAAAATCAAGTGTTCTTGAGCAAGAAACAGAATTCTGACCCTTTGCCATGGTACGGATTACCTCTGTTTTGCCTGCCTTGAGCTCCTTGTAACGCGTCTGTGTTACGCTTATGCTGTTCATGTGAGCCATTACCTTTTCTTTGTCTGCACCAAATTCAGACAAAACAGTGATGGCAGCAAGCTCATTGTAGATGTTATAGATTGCTCTGTTTACCATTGGGTAAACATCTTCTGTGTCACCATGCTTTACGGTTATTGTCTTGTTTTCATAATCGATATTTGTGAGTCTGTATTGTGCATCAAAGGACTTAAAGCCACATTTTGGACAATAGGCATTACCGATGTGGTGATATCGGAGATAATTAAACTCAAGCTTTTCATCACACACAGGACAGATTGAGAAGTCATTGATAAGATTTACGCACTCTGTAACATCTGTGTCAAGTCTGTCAATACCGAAATACACTCTCTCGTTTTTCTTGAGAAGCTGTGAGGACTGAAGGCAATCTGCATTAAGCACAAGCCTGGTTGTTTCAGGCACATAGGTATCAAGAATGCTGAAAATATATTCAGGATGAGCATTACGCTTGAGTGAATCTCTGAAAAGATTCGTAACAACAAGATAATCCGGCTTGATAAAAGGAAGAATAAGCCTTGAAAATCTTTCATCCACCTCAAGCACAAGGGCATCTATCTTAGGCTTACCAAAAACATTGACGCTGTGTGTGAGTGCAGTTGCAACGCCCGTGTTGATATTTGAGCCATATCTGTTGGAAACGATGTTCATTCCGCATTCGCTCAGAATATCGGCAATCATATTTGTGGTGGTTGTTTTACCATTAGTACCTGTCACACAGATAACATGAGGTGATTTCTTTGTTCTGCCCAGGTAATCAGGGCAAAGCTTAAGGGCAATATAACCCGGATACATTGTTGCGTTACGACCAAGAACGCGAAGCAACAAATAAACAAGCTTTGCTGCCCACAGGGCAATAAAATATCTGATTTTTCCCATTTCTGTTATTCAACCTCTGATGTACAATTCGGGCAACGAGTTGCATCAATTGCAATTTCGCTCTTGCAGAAAGGACAAACCTTTGTTGTTGGAGCTTCTTCAACTGCTTCTTCCTTCTTCTCGCCCATCTTTCTGATTTTATTTATTCCCTTAACAAGAAGGAAAATAACAAACGCTGTGATAAGGAAATCAATTACAGCCTGAATGAAGAGGCCGTAATTAAGAGTTGCAGCACCAACCTCCTGTGCCTGTGCAAGAGTTGCATATTCATTGCCATCAAGTGCAATAAACAAATCAGTAAAGGAAACCTGCTTTGTGATTAATGAAATGAGTGGTGTAATAAGATTTTCAACAAGATTTTTTACAATGCCCTGGAAAGCACCACCGATGATAACGCCGACTGCAAGGTCGATTACGTTACCCTTTGAAATAAACTCTTTAAATTCGCCAAAAAACTTTTTCATCGAGAAACATCTCCTTAAAAATATTTTGAAAAAATTATACCACATATTTACAGTGATTTAAAGTATTTTATTATAGGTTTTAAAATTTTATTGCGAAATTTATTTATATGTAGTATAATCTTACGGTAAAAAAGTTTCCACGGAGATGATTCATGTGATTTTAGCAGCTGATATAGGTAACACCAACATTACTCTCGGCATATATGAGAATGATAAACCGGTGTGCATTTCAAGACTTGCGACACAACGTCACAGAACAAGTGAACAGTATGCTATTGAGCTTAATGCTATTCTCAATCTTGAAAAGCTTGACAAAAAAATCACCGGTGCCATAATAAGCTCCGTTGTGCCCGAGCTCACAAGAATCTTTAAAAATGCAATTGAAAAGGTTACAGACTGCGATGCACTTGTGGTTGCCGCAGGCGTGAAGAATGGCCTTAAAATAATCACGGATAACCCCAAAGAGCTTGGTGCAGACCTCGTGTGTGGTGCTGTGGGTGCTATAAGCCAATACCCTCTTCCCTGCCTTGTTATGGACCTTGGCACAGCAACAAAAATTTCTGTAATTGATGAAGGTGGTCTCTTCGCAGGCTGCACGATTGCTCCCGGAATCGGAATCTCTCTTGATGCTCTTTCAATGAGAACATCTCAGCTTCCTGCAATTGAATTATCTGCTCCGGAGCACGCTATTGGCACAAACACAATTGAGTGCATCCGTTCGGGAACTGTTCTGGGCAATGCAGCAATGCTTGACGGAATGGCAGACAGACTTGAGGCAGAGCTTGGCAAGCCCATTAAAACACTGGTAGCAACAGGTGGTCTTGCAAAGGAAATTGTTGCCTGCTGCAAAAAAGACATCATATATAATAAGGACCTTGTTTTAGAGGGACTTCTTACAATATACAAGAAAAACAGATAATAAAAACAAAACGCGTTATACCTATTCGGATAACAGCAAAGGAGTTTTATTATGAAAAAAAAAGAAAAGCTTGTTCGTCTTGTAATGTGCGCCTTATTCTCGGCATTGATAGTTGTTATGACATTCACACCATATTTAGGCTACATTTCAGTAGGTCCTATTGAAATCACCACATTACACATTATTGCCATATTCGGCGCACTCGTTCTCGGACCAAAATACGGTAGCATTGTTGGTGGCGTGTGGGGTCTCACCTGCATTGTAAGAGCGATACAGCTGGGCTTCGCACCATTTGCAAACCCTATGGTTTCATTGGTACCAAGAATACTTGTCGGTTTGGTTGCAGGTCTTGTTTTTTGGGGACTTTCCAAAACAAAATGCCCCAAGGTTATTTCTCTTGTAATTGCAACGCTTGCAGGTACACTCACAAACACTGTGCTTGTTATAACCGCTCTCACCTTGTTCAATGGCTTTGAGTCACTTCTTGGTGCTGCGGCTTCTGCAATTGAAACGATTATTCTGACACTCATCGGCACAAATGGTTTAATTGAACTGATCAGTGCACTTGTTATTGTCCCCTCTCTTTATATGTCAACAGAGAAGTTCTTCAAAAGCAAATTATAAATCCATTTAACCATTTAATATTTTAAAAATCTGTTTTTCTTTAAATAAAAAAAAATAACCATCCTTCTCATGAAGAAGGATGGTTTAATTTTATTCGGAAGCTGCTTCTGTGGAGTGGGGCTGTGTAAGGAAAACATCTGTAACCTCTTTGCCGTTTTCATCTGTAACAGGCTCAAAGTAATCAAATGGTTTATATGAAATCGCCTTACAGATCGCAACACTATCACTTACTGCTGCAGTAGCATTATTTGATTCATAAAGAATCTTATAGATATTGCCATGATTTCTGAAAATATAAAGAACGTTCATCTTATTTTCAAGCTTTAATGTGAAACGGATAACACCCTCACACTCTGCGCCTAAATCCTGAACATTTTCCTCCCAGGTTACTGTGAGACCTTCTGTTGCCTTGAGATCCTCATAGGTTTTGAAGTTTGATTCATAAGCATCCTGATAAGACTTATCATATACTGTAATTGTTACTGTGTCGTTGGTAACTGTGTTCCTGAATCCACCGATTCTGTCTTCAGCAGCTACCCAATTTTCAGGAACTGTGATTTTGTAACCATAATCCTCTACCATGTTATCTTTTGAATATGCCTGGAACGGTTCAACCACTGTCACACGGTCACCATCTTCATCAACCTTGAATTTACCTTTTTCATCTGTTGCGAAGACAATATATTCACCGAACTCGTTGAGAGCTCTGGCACCATCCTCCTCAGTAACGAAATGATAGGCGTCATCGTCGAGGTAGAGCTCCGGTGGTGTGTATGTATATTCATCCTCATTATTATCACCGTTGCTACCATTGTTATTACATGCTGCAAACACACCCACAAAAAGGAGCGTTGCAATAAGCATAACAGCAATTAATTTCTTGTTCAAAGTTATACCTCCGTTTTAGGTTTGCTTATTCTGCTTCTGTTTCAAGGGGACTTACCGGAAGATTGTTTTCCCAATTGATATCAAAATTAGACTTATCTTCAAGCGTAAACATAACACTTACATCACCATAGTCCGCCAATGTGCCTGCACCTGTCATATGAGCAGTAACATTTGCTGCCTTGAAATAGTAAAGGTTTGTGATTTCATTTGTGAATCTGTTTACTGTTGCTGTGATTTTGCAGCCACTGTATGCAACATCGTAATCATTGAGCTTAAGATATTCAGCTGTCTTTTCAAACTCATCGGAAGAAAGAAGCTCCTCCTTATCTCTGAGGTCAAAAACCTTGCTAAGAGATGATGTATCGCCATCAACAGCAACATCGTTAAATACGATTTCAATGAAATAGTTATCTCCGATTTCTTTCATTGTTGCATAATCGATATCAGAAATTGTGAGCTTGGATGTCCAGGACTCACCCTTAACAAAGAGATATTCTGAATTGTCTGCACCCATAGGCACATTGCCTGATTCCTCTTTGATATCAGCAAGAATCATATCCTTAATGCCCTTTGCAGCCTTGTTAACTGATTCAAGATCAGCATCAACCTCTTCTGCCTGCTCAGCACCAGCTCTTGTAACTTTGAGACTGCTGTCAGGAATGTTTATTTCGTATCTGTAAGAAAGCTCAGGCTTGGACACTTTAAGATCGTTTACAATGCCATTAAAATAATTGAGAACTTCCTCACTCGTGTTGGCTACAGGAGTTTTGCTTGTTGAATAAACAGCTGATTCTGTTACATACTCTTTTGCTTCATCCTCACCCTCAGATGAGCCGCAGGAAGCAAAGCTGAGAAGCATTGCAAAAACAACTACAAGTGCCATCAAAACAGTTAAATTGCGTTTCATAAAGGTTTGACCCCTTTCGGTTATTTACGGAAAAATCGATAATCACCGACTCTATCCTTATATTACTAGAACATTATATCACAAATTTGCACTTAACAACATAGAAAAACGAATATTTTTTATCTTTGTGTAAAAAGCACAAAACAGCACATGTTATTTTGTATTTAACATCTAATATAATATTAAACTATATAACATTTGACAATCCGGATATATTCCAATATAATTATTGATGGATTGAAGGTGTAAAAATGATTGATTTGAAAGAAAAAAACACAGAGGCAAGCTCATCCCAGGCTTTCACACCAACAAAGCAGGATAAATTCGCCTCTGACAAGGAAGCCAATGCACGTAAGCTGCTTAGCATAATGCTTGCTGCAATTGTGGCCTTTGTGGGAATCTTCTGCATCATTATCAGCAGACGCAACCGTACAATTGAAGCTCAACAGAAAATAGCTGCTATACAAAGCTCAACACCCTCAGAGGCAGTAAATACTGTACCTCCCTCACCCTCCGCAACTAACACTCATTCCCAGAATGTTGTTAATGGTGGAACAATTGATAATCCTGTGACCATAACAATAGATGAAGCTAATTGGAACCTGATAATCGTAAACTCCGGCTACCGTATTCCGGTGGAATATGAGCCCGACCTTGTGTATGTCTGCTCAAGCCAGGAGCAGCTCGACAGAAAGGTTGCAGCACACTATGAAGCAATGTACAACGCTGCTCTCAAGGATGGTGTAACACTAACGCCTTGCTCAGGCTATCGCTCATACGAGACACAAGAAAGAAACTTCAACAGAAAAGTTGAATTTTTCGAAGGACAAGGCTTCACTGCCCAAGAGGCTAAAATGAAAGCTGCAACAATTGTTGCACCTCCCGGCTCATCCGAGCATAATCTGGGCTATGCAATGGATATTGTTTGCGTTGATGAATGGTTTGAGGATACCGCAGAGTTCAAATGGCTTACTGAAAATGCCGCTGATTACGGCTTTATTATGAGATATCCAAAGGACAAGCAGGATATTACTAAGGTTATTTATGAGCCCTGGCATTGGAGATATGTTGGTGTTGAATTAGCAAAAGAGCTTAAGGACAGCGGTCTTGTTTTAGAAGAATATATGGGAGTAGCGTAAAAATGATTGGAATTAAAGTAGAAAAAGCACATGGTGAATACGATCCCGGAACAAGTAAATTTTTCGGCTCACCCACCATGCCTGAGGAATGGCTTTCAGATGGCACAATCGGTGATGAAGACTTCTTCTTCTGCCAATTAAAATTATCCGAATTCAAACTCTACGATAAAGAAAATATAATTGACCACAAGGGCTTCATTTATATTTTCTTAACAGAAGATAAGGGCAATTTCATTCCCAATGTCCGCTATTGCGAAAGTGAGCCCGATACCCTGATTGATGATTTCAATGCAGGCTTTGAGTTCTTAGGTGATGTTGAAACAGAGTTCTCAATAGATTATGTGGAAAAAGAAAGCAACGAGGACGGCACCTGCATTCTTGCCGAAAACGGTGATGATATTATCCTTCTTCAATATGACCCGTTGGATGACAATATGCCCTCCTTCCTTGCAAGCACCGAAAAGATTGCATATTTTACCATCAAGAAGGATGCACTCAAAAAGCTCGATTTCTCACAGGTTGAATTTGAAATAAAATAAGTTTTTACTACAGCAAAATCCCACAAGCATTATTCGCTTGTGGGATTTCTTAATTTATTTGATTTCTGCAATAGTAACGCCATTTTCACCCTCGCCGAATGTACCGAGACGGAAGGTACGGATTCGTGGATCTGACTTAAGATATTGAGTAATACCTGCCCTCAAAGCACCTGTTCCCTTACCGTGGATTATGGTGCACTCGGTAAGTCCCGAAAGAAGCAAATCATCAAGAAATCTGTCAAGGACAATAATAGCCTCATCCACCATAAGACCCCTTAAATCACAACGGTTAGTTATCTGCATTGAGGAACGACTTTCGCCATTAACTCTTGTAGTAGAAACCTTCTTTTTAGGCTCTTCCTTTTTGGGCTTTTCAACAAGCCTGAGAGTTTTCTCTTTCACCTTCATTTTAAGCATTCCTGCTGTGATTTCCACGTTTCCTTTTTTATCCTTAAGGGCTGAAACCGTAGCATTTTTGCCTATGGTTTTACAGAAAACAGTATCTCCGAGTTCAAGCTCACGTGGAAGCTTGTAATCCTCCTCATCCTCAAGAGAAGCAAGCACAGGATTCACTGCACTGTTGATTGAATTGAGATGAGAATTTACGGTCCCTTTTGCACGTCTTGCAAGGTCTGCCGCGTTCTGTGTTTTCTTTGCTTCCTTTTTAAGCTTTTCCACTTCAGAAAGAAGTGCATTCGCTTCACGCCTTGCGTGTTCAACAATGCGCAAAGCTTCGCCTCTCGCTCTTTCAATCTCCTTGTCGCGTTTTGCCTCAGCATCCTTCAACACCTGAGCCGCCTTCTCTCGATCCGCCCTAGCACCCTCTTTTATATGCTGTGCCTCTGATTTCTGCTCCTCCATTTCAAGACGGCTCTTTTCAAGGCTGTCCACAACATCCTCAAAACGAAGATTCTCCGAAGAAACAAGTTCTGTTGCACGCTCGATTATACCTTTGCTGATACCCAATCTTTCAGAAATCGCAAAAGCATTTGATCTGCCAGGAATACCAATAAGAAGCCTATATGTCGGTTTGAGGCTGTTTACATCAAACTCACAAGAGCCGTTCTCCACACGATGTGTTTCAAGGGCATAGGCTTTAAGCTCGGCATAGTGTGTTGTGGCAGCAATTTTAGCACCCTGAAAATGAAGCTGTTCAAGAATTGCCATAGCAAGAGCGGCACCCTCAACGGGATCTGTACCCGCACCAAGCTCATCTATAAGAACAAGAGAGCTTTCATCTGCCTTTTTGAGAATATTCACAATATTGACCATATGAGACGAGAAGGTTGAAAGAGACTGCTCAATACTCTGCTCATCACCTATGTCAACAAGAATATTTTTATACACGGAAACCTTACTTTCATCATTGGCAGGGATAAACATTCCCGATGCCGCCATTGCCGAAAGAAGACCAATTGTTTTGATTGCAACAGTTTTACCACCTGTGTTAGGACCCGTTATAACAAGTGTATCAAAATCACTACCAAGACGGATATCTGTTGCCACAACCTTCTGTGGATCTATCAGGGGATGTCTTGCTTTATCAAGCTCTGTTATACCCTTATCATTAAGCACAGGAAGACTTGCCCTCATCTGATATGCAAGGTGAGCCTTTGCAAAAATAACATTTATTTCAACAGCACTTTCATAGCTGCCTTTGATTTCATGAAAGAAATTTCCGGCTTCAACAGAAAGCTCAAAAAGTATCCTCTCAATTTCCTGAGCCTCTTTGCCCTTAAGCACGCGTATATCGTTGTTTGCCTCCACAACACCTGCAGGCTCCACAAAAACAGTGGCTCCGGTGGAGGATGTATCGTGAACGAGACCTGAAACAGAATTTCTGTGTTCACTTTTAACAGGGACAACATACCTTCCGTTACGCTGTGTTACAATTGCATCCTGCAGTACAGATCGAAGAGACTGTGATCGGATAAGCTTTTCTAACTGCTCGCGTACACTGTTTTCTTTATTTTTTATCTGTCTGCGAATCGATGCAAGCTCCGGTGACGCATTGTCACTCATTTCCTCTTCCGAAATAATAGCAGAGAAAATTTTGTCTTCAAGATACTTATTGGGCATAAGAGAATTGAAATAAATATCAATGCTTCTGTCCTCCTGCCCGGAATTCTGTCGCCATTCACGTATTGCACGCACAGCACGGACAGTTGATCCGATATCAAGAAGCTCCCTCATCGAAAGGACTCCACCTGCATTCGCTCTTGAAAGTGCATTATTTACATTTCTCAGGCCACCAAAGGATGGACCTCCGTGACGGGCAAGCATTATGTAAGCATCCTCTGTCATACCCAGAAGACGCTGCGCTTTATTCAAATTTGTTTCAGGGCGCAATGAAAGTATGCTTTCACGAGAATCCTCATTGCAGCCTCTCTGTGAAAGCATTTCAAGAATTTTATCAAATTCAATTGCCCTTAAATGTCTGTTTAACTGTGTCATTTAATATTATCCTCTGACGGTTTTGTAAAAATCAAGGGTTGAGAAATTCCTTTCGGTTTTGTGAAGAAGGTACATCTCGGTCACTTCACAAAAGCGTTTAAGTGAATCGGAAGCCATTGTAAATGAAAATATTTTTTCAAAATCAGATAATGCAACGTAGCGCATTGCCTGAATAACTGCTGCACCAAGACAATAGCCTTGTCCACTTGAAATACAATTATCGCAATATATTTTTCCACTCTCTGCAGAGAAATACATATACTCTGACTCATATGTACCACAAGTATCACAAGCTAAAAGCGCAGGCATATAGCCACTTAGTGACATAAGACGGAACTCAACGACAGCCTTTATGAAGCCCGCAGGCTTCTTTCCGCTTTTAAGCAACCAGAGAGCATTGAGAAACAAACGAAGAATCTCATCAGATTCATATTCCTCTTCACAGAACTCGTTAGCAAGTTGACAGAAATACTGTGCCAACGCCATCTTCTCAATGTCCTCACGAAGCTCAAAAAACACTTCTTTCACCATGGCATCCTCGACGGTATAGGCATCCTTTGTTTTCACAAAGGTGAAATCTCCGTATGCCATAAGCGATGTTGCAGCAAGCTTCTTGCTCTTGGTTTTTTTTGCCCCTCTTGAAAAGGCACGCACGAGACCATACTGTGCCGTGAGCACAGTTATAAGCTTATCGGACTCACCTATACTCTGTTCCTTTATGACGAGCCCCGCTGCCGTTATCTTTGTCAAGGGTTTCCAACTCCGTTTTATCAAGGGAATTTACGCAGTTTCTATATTCAAGATAATCTGCCACTCTTCCGTTTTCACGGAACTTTTCCCATAATTTGTTTTCATCCATGCTATCACACGCCCCGAATAAATAAGCTAATATTATTCTATTCAGGAAATGTGGTTTATATAAAAGTTAAATTAATCCAAACCAAAATTGTGGATCAGACCTTCTCGGTTTCTCCAATCCTCTTTCACCTTCACCCAGCACTGAAGATTAACCTTACATTCAAAGAAATTTTCAAGCTCGTGACGAGCATTGGTGGAAACCTCTTTAAGCATTGCGCCCTTCTTGCCGATAATTATACCCTTGTGGCTTTCTCTTTCACAATAAATAACTGCATCAATATCAAGAATATCCTTATCGTCACGCTCTCTCATTTTTTCAATTGAAACAGCAATACCGTGAGGTATTTCTTCATTGAGTCTGTGAAGAAGCTTTTCTCTTATCATCTCAGCTGCCAGAACTCTTTCCGGCTGGTCTGTGAGAGTGTCTTCGGGGAAGAAAAACTCAGATGGGATTGCAAGCTTAACAAGCTCTGCTTTAAGCTCTTGCATGCCATCGCCACTCTTAGCAGAAACAGGCACAACAGCATCAAAATCCAAAAGCTTTGTAAGCTCAAGAATTCTCGACATGAGCTCCTGCTTATCCGAAATCATATCAATTTTGTTTATTGCAAGCACAACCGGGATTTTTTCATTGCGAAGCTTCTGAAGAAGCTCGAGCTCCGTGGGCCTGATTTCTCCCCTGCTCTCAGTTACAAAAAGACAGGAATCAACACCACCGATGCTATCATCCACAGCCTTTATCATTTTTTCACCAAGCTTTGTCTTGGGCTTGTGAAAGCCGGGTGTATCTGTAAACACGAGCTGTGTATCATCTTCTGTAAGCACCCCCATAATCTTTGTGCGGGTGGTCTGTGGTCTCGAAGATACAATTGCCACCTTCTGACCTAAAAGTCTGTTAAGAATGGAGGATTTACCAACATTGGGTCTTCCTACTATTGCTATAAACGCTGTTTTTCTGTCTGACATTATTTTTTTCCTTTTCCCTTTTGGATTTTCTTTTTCATTTTGCGTAAAAATTTGTTGTTAAGCTTAAAGATAAAAAGCATTGAAGCAACAAGACTTAACACGAGAGACACAAGACAAATCGGCTGTTCAATAAAGTGATTGAATAAAAGTCTGAACGCCTCAGGCTGCCAAAGAAGCACAATGCCCACAAAAACTGCCGCACAAGCGAAAACAAGCACTGCACCGGCTGCTGCGTCTTTTGAAATCTTTATTGTGTGGATTGTTTCTCTCGAAACAGAATCATCTGCCTTTTCGATACCACTGTTTATCATCTCACCACCAATAACAAGAGCCGCGGCAAGAATCAGCACTGCATATTCCACTCTCTCAAGAACGAAGAAATCATATCTGAAAAGAAAATATGCCATATACGTAAAGCATGTGAGATGGATTCTGAAATTTCTTTCATTAAAAATCATCCACCCAAAGCCCTTGAATGCATATTTAAAGCTTCGGGCAAGGTTGTCAATCTCGTTCACAGAATTATTCCTCCTCGGAATCCATATAGTAAGACTCGTTACGCTTGAGGCCCAGCTCTGTAAGGACGCGCTCCTCTTTTTCTCTCATGTGGACAGCCTCAATACCACCATTCACATGGTCATAGCCAAGAAGATGAAGCATTGAATGCACTGTAAGGAAACCGATTTCTCTCTGGAGAGTGTGACCGTATGTATAGGCTTGTCTCACTGCCGTTGGAACAGAGATAACAATGTCACCAAGCAAGCAGGCACCTGTGCCCGGATTTTTATCATAAACACCATTTTCGCCCAAAGGGAACGAAAGAACATCTGTGCTTCTATCCACATCTCTGTGCATTTTGTTGAGCTCATGAATCTGCTCATCATTCACAAAGCTCACACTTATTTCTGCAGGCTCGGAAAAGTTTTCGAATGTGAGAACGGCATTGCAGCAACGTCTCACAAGAAGTCTTACACCTGTGGGAATTTTAACATCCTTCTGGTTATTTGAAATTACAACTTTAATTTTTTCTTTCATTGCGTTTCTTTGCCTCCTCATATTTTTCATAAGCTCTTATGATATCCTGCACAAGCTTGTGTCTCACAACATCCTTGCCCGTGAATTTAACAATATCAATCTGCTCCATATTTTTAAGAATCTTTGTTACCTCAACAAGACCTGAGCGTTTTCCGTCAGGAAGGTCTATCTGGGTAATATCACCCGTTACAACCACCTTTGAGTTAAAGCCCATTCGGGTGAGAAACATTTTCATCTGCTCCGGCGTGGTATTCTGCGCCTCATCAAGAATTATGAAGCTGTCATCAAGCGTTCTGCCTCGCATATAGGCAAGGGGTGCGACTTCGATATTACCTCTTTCAAGATATTTATTAAAATTCTCTGCACCAAGCATATCAAACAATGCATCATAGAGTGGTCTGAGGTAAGGATCAACCTTACTCTGAAGGTCTCCGGGAAGAAAACCAAGCTTTTCTCCCGCCTCAACAGCAGGTCTTGTAAGAATGATTCTGTTAACCTCTTTTGCCCTGAATGCATTAACAGCCATTGCAACGGCAAGATATGTCTTACCTGTACCTGCCGGGCCTACACCGATTACGATTGTGTTGTTCTTTATTGACTCAACATATTTTTTCTGACCCAGTGTTTTAGGCTTTACAGGCTTTCCCTTACTGGTGATGCAAACACAATCACCTGACATGGAAACTATTTTATCCTCATTGCCCTCTCCCACAAGAGAAATTACATACCTGACATTCTGCTCATTCAGAGTTTCACCCTTATTGAGTAGCATAAGAAGACCATTTATTGCCTTGCAGGTTTTAGAAACAGCCTCAGGCTCGCCATTAACTTTAATATCAGAGCCTCTGCTGATGATATCAACATTGAAGGCTTTTTTGATTAAAAGAATGTTTTCGTCAAAGCTACCAAAAAGACTTACAGCCTGCTCCATTCTGTCAACATTTATTATCTGTTCCGACTTAATTACCCTCTTTTAAATTAATTATAATATATCACAATTAGTATATCATAAATTTTGTAAATGTCCACTAAAATTTTTAAATTATTTTGTGAAAAGATATCAGTTTTCTTCTATTAACAGCTCTTTTTCGAGAGCTATATCCTCAATACACAGAATTTCTGATTCAAGGATTACGGAATCAGCAGAATCCCTTACTGTAAATACTACTTTTTTTACATCTGCATCCCCATATTCATCCCTTTTACACAAGACAGACTGAAGAAGACAATCAAGCATTGCCCGTGATGAAGACAGCACGATATCTGCCTGTGTTGCTTCAAGATTATCCACTCGTATTATCCCCACCGGCAAATCCGTCTCATTCCCCTTCAATGGTACAGAAACGGAATAACTGTTTTTATTCTCACGCTGAAGCCCCAGTGGAATGGTAAAAAAGAAAAAATTGAGTTTATACGAAGGCTTGACACTTTTCACAATAAAAGCTTTCGCTTCAAGGTCACAAGAGAAAGACAGCTTGTTTTTTGTTTCGGCAAGGACTCTGCCCTGAGCTCTCACAAAATATTCAGACAGGTCACTTTTTTTTACAACACCTGAAATGAGAAGGCTGTCTTTGGCTACATTGTCACCCACCTTGATTTTATTTACACCCGAATAGCCATCCACCAAAACAATTTTCCCGTCTTTGGACGCCACCAGATTAGAGGGTTTTGATGCATCAATTATCTTCTTCTGGGGTGCGGCATATATGTATTCTACCTGTGCTTTGCTTCCAAAAATATTCACCGAAACCCACGACAACTCAGGAAACCTATTCATCAGCTCCTCCTGAATGGAAACAATATCAATTTCCGACTTTCTTGCGCCTGTTTTGATTCCTATTTCCTCAATCGCATCTGTAAAGCCATTTATCTTTACACCACCATCAGGAACAATTTCAACAGACCATATATAGCCACTTAGAAACCAGATTACAACAACAATAAAACCCAACCCAATAACAGCACCAAGTCTCCATTTATGGCTATTTATAAAGGTTGGCAGTCCTTTACGTGAAATCGCATTCACGGTCATACCCGATTTTTCAGCCACCAAATCCAACTTTTGAAAGCATCTGAGCGTTGTAAAGGCTTTCACCTTAACACCATCATTTTCCATCCCCCACAGTACTATGGAGTTAATCTTACACAAATTAACGAATCTTTCCGAAAAACCACCCGTTGCCTCGAACAAAACATATCCCTGCAACAGCCTTAAAAGCTTTATCATAATCAAACAAACTCCAATCCGTATATTTTCCCTCTTATATCCGTCTGCTCAAACACAAATGATTCAACCATAAGTGCTTCACCGGTAATTTTCAGACGAAGCCCACCCAGATCAATAACCATACATTCGGGAGAATAATCAATAATGCTTTTGCAATCAAAAATCAATATTCTCTTGTTTGAATAGACCTCTATTGCCGAGGCGTTTATTTCTGATTTGATATTTTTTAAGCCATTTAATCTCACTTTGATTCACCCTTTCTGTTATAATCCTATGCCGTGTTTTCATAATTTATAAGGGGGCGAAGGCGTTGTACAAGAAGCATATTTTTCCATTGATACATAATGGTGTGAAAATCGTAATAATACTTTTCTGTGTTTTAGCCGTACTTATTTTTCCAAAGGAAATTTCAAATGGGGTAAAAAACGGACTTATTTTGCTTGGCGAAAACCTCATACCCGCACTGTTTCCGTTCATGGTGCTTTCGGCGTACATAACAGCATCACCTGCGACCACAGCGCTATCAAAAAAATTAAACAGACCCTCTCGTTTCTTATTCCGAACAAACGGAGTGGGAGTTGTTTGCTTCCTTTTAAGCGTCCTTGGGGGTTATCCCATTGGTGCAAAAACAATCTGTGAATATTATTCCGACAAAAAGCTATCTGAGAAAGAGTGCCACAAGCTTCTGTGCTGGTGCACAAATCCCAGCCCGGCATTCACAATCACAGCAATCGGACGGTTTATGCTTGGAAACGCCCTTTGCGGTGGGATAATTTTCTTTTCTGTCATACTGGCATCTCTCACAATGGGATTTTTGGTCGGAAGGCTACACAAAAGCAGTGATGAAATCCACATCACGTCACAAACACCGCCACCAGAAGATTCTTTTGTTCGTGCAGTTTCTTCAGGCAGCAAGGCTATGCTCTCAATCTGCGGATGGGTACTTGTTTTTTCTGCCTTGTGTGGTGGACTTAATGCTATTTTAAAACAAAGCTACGGATTACTGTTCATAAAATCCATAGCTGAAATCACAACGGGACTTGAGGCACTTTCCACAGAAGGCTTTCCCCTTCCTGTATTGGCAGCAGCCTCCGGCTTTGGTGGTTTTGCAGTAATATTCCAGATTGCCCCATACCTTGAAAAGTGCAAATTTCCTCTAAAAACATTTCTATGCATCCGGGTTATTAACAGCGCATTAAGTGCATTTTATTGCTCATTTTTGACGCATTTTTTCCCACTGGCTACACAGACCTCCCAGACCATATCCATGGGCACGTCACAAATCACATTTTCTTATAACACAACAGCCTCTGTTATATTATTTTTAACTTGCATTCTTTTGATTTTAGAGGTTGATAAAAAAAGAAAGTTATGTTAAAATAACACTGTAAGGATGTGATTGCAGTGGCACTTAAACTTTTCAAGAGCAATATCGAGCCTCAGTGTGCATATTGCGAATATGCAGAGATAACAGAGGGCACGGATGTTGCTGTGTGCAGAAAAATTGGTGGAATAATGCAGTTATATTCCAAATGCAAAAAATTCAAATATGACCCTTTGAAGCGCCAGCCGAGAGCCCCTGTGTTCAATGGTGATTTTTCAAAGGAAGACTTTGAAATCTGACCGCAAGTACCACGCGGTCTTTTATTTTTGTGAAAAGTGACAAAATGTCACTGTTTTAATCACAGAAATTCTAAATGCTAATTTTGTCGATTTCACTTGAAATAGGTCTTGATTATTAGTACAATATCAGTATAAAAAACAGTTGGAGGTTATGAACGTGGCAGATGCATTCGGTATCCCAAACACAATTCCGGTAGGTCCTTTAGGAATTATTGCTACCCCCGGTTGCGAGGAGCTTGCAACAAAAATCAACGATTATCTCACATCCTGGAGAAAGGAAAGAGACAGTGAGCACAAAGACACTATAGCTTTCCACGGCTACCAGAGAGAGTCATTTATCATTGACGCAGATTTCACAAGATTCGGCTCAGGTGAAGGTAAGTGCGTTCTCCACGAAACAGTTCGTGGCTATGATATGTTCATCATTTGTGACTGCTTCAATCACGGCATAACCTACAACATGTACGGTTACACCTGCCACTACTCTCCCGATGAGCACTATGCAAACCTTAAGAGAGCTATCTCTGCAGTTGAGGGTAAGGCAAGAAGAATCAATGTTATTATGCCAATGCTTTACGAGGGCAGACAGCACAAGCGTTCAAGAAGAGAATCTCTTGACTGTGCTATTGCATTGCAGGAGCTTTGTGCAGATATGGGCGTTGAAAACATCATCACCTTTGATGCACACGACCCAAGAGTGCAGAATGCTATTCCTCTCAAGGGCTTCGAGAATGTTGCTCCTACATACCAGATGGTTAAGGCTCTTACAAAGAACTTCAAGGATCTTAACATTGATCACGATCACCTTATGGTTATCTCCCCTGACGAGGGTGGTATGGGACGCTGCATTTACTACTCAACAGTTCTCGGTATTGACCTCGGTATGTTCTACAAGCGCCGTGACTATTCAAAAATCGTTAACGGCAGAAACCCAATCATTGCTCATGAATTTCTTGGTGACGATGTTGAAGGCAAGGATTGCCTTATCATTGACGATATGATTTCTTCAGGTGACTCCATGATTGAGGTTGCAACAAAGCTTAAAGAGCTCAAAGCAAACAGAATCTTCATCTGTACAAGCTTCGGCCTTTTCTGCAACGGTCTTCAGGAATTTGACAAGGCATACGAAAACAAGGTTATTGACGGTGTGTTCACAACAAATCTCGTTTACAGAACACCTGAGCTCCTTGAGAAGCCATGGTACTTCGAGGTTGATATGAGCAAATACTGCTCACTTATTATCGACACACTCAACCACGATTGCTCTGTTTCAAGCCTTCTTAATCCAGCTGATAAAATCAAAGCACGTCTTGAGAAATATAAAGACGAACAGAAGAAAAATCAACTTTCCCTCTTCGACAACTAAACACTATAATGATTGTAATTTGTCGAAACGCAGTCGCGTTTCGCAAAAGCCGATTTTATCGGCTTTTAGCAAAATTGTTTTTTATAAATACAATTTTGCATTACACTGTCTCGACTAACTATAATCGTTATAAAATCCCTCCAGAAATCTCTGAAGGGATTTTTCATTTTGCTTGACATAGTTTATAAAATATTGTATTATAAATCTATAATAATATGAATGGAGTATATCCATTTTCACAAAATCATTTTTGGGGGCATTAATTATGTTGAAAAAGAAAAATATTGGTTTGTACATATTCCTTAACATCATTACACTCGGCATCTTCGGTCTCTTCTTCTGGACCAAATGGACAAAGGACGTTAACACTCTCTGCGACGGAGATGACAACGACAGTGGTCACTACATTCTTGTTCTTCTTCTTCAGATTTTCTCACTTGGCATTTACACACTTGTGTGGAACTACAGAATGGGTGAAAGATTGTACCAGAAGGCTCCTGATTATGGTGTAGAGCTCAAGCATGGTGGTATGTTCATTATGCTTCTCAGATTCATTCCTTTCGCAAGCGGTATAATCAAAATTTCCTATGCAAATAAGCTCATTGCCGGCTACAATGCAAACATTGCCGCACAAACAGAAACAAGCGAGGTTGCTAACTAATTAAGCACAATCTGTAGCCGTCCTATAAAGGGCGGCTATTTTTGTATAATCAAAGGAGTTCATATGAATAAAACACTCAAATTCAAAAACGGAAAATTCACAATTATGACTCTTGGCGACATTCATGAACACATGATCACCGAGAAAGAGCTTGAGGTTATGAATGACGAAACAAAGCTGAAGCTCAGAAAACGAGCAGATATGCATAGGCTCGTCGCAAAAGGCATCAGCACCTTCAACCCTGATTTAATTGTTCTCTTGGGAGATACACTTTGCGAAAAAGACGAATCAGAAGGGTTTAAAGTCTTCAGAGAGCAATTAACTGATGTTCTCAAGCCAATTCTTGATTCAGGCATCCCCTTCTGCTATGTGCTCGGCAATCATGAGCACGATAATCTTCAGGAGGAGCAAATCGTTGAAGCATATAAGCAATATGAAACAATGATTGGTGTAAACGACGAAACTGCACCACGAGGCAACTTCAATTGCAACATTCTTGTCAAGAATTCCGAGGGCACAGAGGACATTCTCAACCTTTGGTTCATAGACTCAAACAATCTTTGTGATGACAGAGAGCTTTCCATGTACGATTGGGTTCACCAGGACCAAATCGAGTGGTATGAAAAAAAATCAAAGAAAATTGCTGATGAGCACAAAAGAGTTATTCCTGCAATACTCTTTCAGCACATTCCCGTTTACGAAGAAAATTATGTTATGCGAGAGGCAAAATTCTACGAGAGACCATTTGCTGCTCTCGGACATCATAAATTTTCCGACAAATATTATATGAAGAAGCCAGGTGTTAAGGGGTATCTCGGTGAAGGTCCCTGCTCACCTATGTACAATGCAGGGCAGTTTGAAAGCTGGAAGAAAATGGGTGATGTCAAAGCAGCATTCTTCGGACATGACCACCTTAATGACTTCACCGGTATCGTCAGAAACATTATACTCGGACAAAACAAAACAAGTGGCTTCTGCTGTTACACAGATGGTTGTCGTTCACTTGTAAGAATCATAACAGTAAATGAAGAAAACCCTTGGAAAATTGAAACATCAGTTCACCATTTCCGTGAATTCGGGCTGAAGCCAACCTGCCTCGGACCTATTGCAGGCAGAATCACAGACAGGCAGAGCATGGCTTGTCATGCAATAGGAAAATTCGCACTTATTGCCTGCGGAATTTTAGGCATTGCAGGTATAATATCCCTACTCTTTTAAAAGCAGGTGAAAATTATGAACACTAAAAAGTTTATTGCCGCAGCCACAGGTTTCGGTACCGGCGTTGCCATTGGCAAGCTTCTCAAGAAAAAAGGTATCTGCCCACAATGTGTTGCAAAAAAGGCTATTGCCTCAACAAAGGTACACGTTGACGAAAAAGAAAAATTCTCTAACGGTGTTGCATCCACTCCTCCAATGGGTTGGAGCAGCTGGAACACCTTCAGAAACTCAATAGATGAAAACCTGATCATAGACACAGCAGATGCACTTGTTAAAACAGGCCTCAAGGATGCAGGTTATATCTATGTTAATCTTGATGACTGTTGGCAAAGCTCTTTGAGAACCTCGGACGGGAAGCTTCAGGGTGATCTTACACGCTTCCCCCGTGGCATAAAGCCACTTATCCAAGATATTAACGCCAAGGGTCTCAAGGTAGGTTTATACACCTCAAACGGTACGCTTACCTGCGAGGATCTCCCTGCAAGCCTTTACAACGAAGCAACTGACGCAGACACTCTTGCAGAGTGGGGTGCAGAATATTTCAAATATGATTTCTGCCACAATGAAGCAATCCCAACAATCGCACCACATATTATAAAAATATATATTGGTGAGCCTGAAAAAACAGATTTCATTGAAATGTATGCAAACCATGGTGCAATCAGCGATGGCGCCAAGGTGCTTCAGGATAATCGTGTTGACGGTGGTTATGTTGTAGCAAACCTTTGCGGTGGTCTCGGAAAGCTTACCTTTGACACAATCGAAGTCCCCCACGATGGTGATTATACGCTCACAATTGTTTTCCGCAAAGGTGGGGAAAAACGCAAATTTCTTGTTTGCAGGGTTAACGGTGAAACTGAATATGATTGTTATTTCCCAGCCACAAAAGCCTTCACTGCAGACGGAAGATTGCAAATCAAAATCAAGCTTAATAAAGGATATAACACCCTCGAATTTTACAATCCCATTGCCTCCAAGGCAGACTCTGCCCAAAGACAATATATCAAGATGGGTGAAGAGTTAAAGCGTGCCACAAGGGAATATGCCCAAAAGCACGGTGTTCCCGAGAAGCCCATTTGCTATTCAATATGCGAATGGGGCCGTAATCTCCCTTGGAAATGGGGCGCAAAGGCCGGTAATCTTTGGAGAACAACACCTGATATCAGACCCGTGTGGGCTTCTATGATCGGTATTTATGAAGCTAATGTGAGACTTTACAAATATGCTTCTGCAGGATGCTGGAATGACCCTGATATGCTCGAGGTCGGTGTTGGTTCACTTACAACAGAAGAAAACAGAACACATTTCACATTGTGGTGTATGATGGCAGCTCCGCTCATCCTCGGTAATGATATCAGAAAATTCATTAACGATGACGGCTCTGTTGACAAGGATAACAAAATCCTTGAAATTCTCAAGAACAAAGAGCTTATCGAAATTGATCAGGATAAACGAGGCTTGCAATGTAAAAGAATTTCAACAAGCATTGCTACCGATATTCTTGTTAAGCCTCTCGAAAACAAGGAGCTTGCAATTTGCTTTCTTAATAAATCAAGCGAAGAGAAGCGTATGAGCATTCCTGTTCTGAAGCTACACAATGAGGTGTATGTTGATTTACCAATAACAGCCGAATATGAGGCTCGCGATTTGTGGAATGCAGATATCCTGACCATTACAGACAAAATTGAGTGCTCTGTCCCCTCTCACGGTGTCAAGGCATTCAGAATAAAAGCTAAATAAATTCAACAGAAAGAAGGCAGATTATGGACAGAGTAAAAATTAAAGAAACCGCAAAAGCCTTGCTCAAGAAAAACCACTGGCTTTGCGTTGGTTTATCACTTATTATGTGTTTTCTTGGTGGATTGACTACCGTGCCAATGCCAACCTTCAGCTTCACCTACAGCATTCCAATGGCAGATGCCGGCTTTTCAGAGGAGACAATTTTATTCGTTATAATGGGGTTTATCACCTCCATCTTCACAACCGCTTTTTCATTTGCAATCATGGCATTTTTAGGCAGTCAGATAAAAGCCGGTGGATGCAGATTTTTCCTTAAATACAGAAAAAATCACCCTGTTGAAATCGGAGAATTATTCAAAAGCTATCAGGACGGAACTTGGTCCAACATCGCGAAGGTCTCCTTCTTCAAAAACCTGGAAATCTTCCTGTGGTCTATGCTTTGCGGTATTCCAGGCATAATCAAAACATACGAGTATTTTGCTGTAGATTACATCATGGCACTTAACCCAACAATGGATAACAAGCGTGCCCGTGAAATGAGCAAAAAGATTATGTATGGTCACAAAATGGAGCTTTTCGAGCTTTATATTTCATTTTATGGATGGCATTTACTTTCGATTTTCACCTGCGGACTCTTATCATTCCTTTATATAGTTCCATATCAGTTGGTTGCAGAAGCAGAGTTCTTTGCTTATGTAAGAGAAAATGCAATTTTCAATGGAGTTATATCCTACAATGACCTTCCTGATTTTGAGCAATACAACCACTTTGCATATGGTCAACCGGGTTTTGATCAGACATCTTACGGTCAGGCTCCTTACGGTCAGGCTCCTTATGGTCAGACTCCTTACGGTCAGACTCCTTACGGTCAGGCTCCTTATGGTCAGGCTCCTTACGGTCAGGCTCCTTACGGTCAGCAACCCTACGCTCAACCAAACTATGGTCAACCACAGCAAACTGCTTACACACAATATCAGCAGCCGACACAGCCATTCGCACAGCAATCACCTGCACAGCCTGTAAATTATGCCCCTGTTGCAGAAGCTCCCACAGAAGCCGGCGCTACAGAAGCTGTTGAAGAGCCACCCTCATCCGAAACAACGGAAGAAACAAATGAATAAGCAATAACAAAAAGGATTTCCGCATTCACGGAAATCCTTTTTTCACAGTCAAATTTAAAAATTATGCGTCATAAAGACCCAAGATCACGATACCTACAACGGAAATGATTATCATAAGATAATGCTTAAAGGAAAGCTTCTCCTTGAGGAAGAGTCTGCCCC
>JAFODQ010000091.1 GCA_017380615.1 Clostridia bacterium
ATAACAAGCTCTGGGAACAGAAATAGAAAACTCCTGTTTTTTAGCTGTGCCTTTTTTATAGAAATCCTCAACCTGCTCAATCTGACCGAGAATTCTTTTGGCAAAGTTTATGAACTGCTCTCCGTCAGGAGTAAGCTCCATACCTTTGGTGGTTCGTTCAAAAATAGATATACCAAGGTCTGCTTCAAGCTCTTTGATTGAACGGCTTATGTTTGGCGTTGCAATAAGCAACGTTTCGGATGCTTTGCCCAAGGAGCCAAGCCTTGCAACCTCAACGGCATATTTCATATGTAATAAATTCAAACCACATCACCACCGATATTTTTCTTGATTATATCACTATGCTTTTTAAAAAGCAATAATTACAAAGTACGGTTACTCTTATTCTTTGAATTATGCAGTGAAAATTTTGTAGTTCAGTTTTTAATGAGTACGCAAGATAGTAAGCAAGTCATCTGAAGTTAAAGATACTTGCCAATATTATCTTGACAACCCCATTGTTCTATATTATTATGCAGATAGTTAGAAAAACTGAAAAACTGAAAAGCCGAGAACCCTTGATTCTACTGGGTTTACGGCTTATCACCCAGGTCTTGTTACCATCAGGTACTAGTGAAAGCAATTTCATGAGGGTTCAAGTCCCTTCTTCTGCACCAAAATAAAGAATCTGCTTTTGTAGGTTCTTTATTTTTTTGCAAAAACAAACTAATCGGGACTTGAACCTGCCCTCGCCGAAGGCGAACACAATCGGGCGTTCGCGTAGCGAATGATGGGCACAGCCCATCAAGTCCTGTCACCCGCACTAGAAAAAGCGAAGCTTTTTCAATGAAATTCGCCTTCGGCGAGCGAAATCACTTCGTGATGAAATACGCTAAAGCGTATGAAATATTTGCTTCGCAAATGTTATGGCGAATTTTATTTCATATTTTTCAAAAGAAAAATATTTCATCCAAACTTGTTTTGGATTTCATCGTGCATAGCACGATTTCATTAAATTATTAATTTCTAAAACCGACGAATTGTATCAAATAGCGTAATCGATGCCATATTGAGTATTCATAAGGGATTTGACCTGTGAATACTCAATTTTTTATATCTTTATATCAAAGTGTCATAGTGGAATTTTAATATGCTAAAAAGCTGATTGTTTATGCGTTTCTAAAAACATACAATTTTTGTTTTTTCGCTCATTTTGACCGATGAGATGCGATAAACGACCGATTAAATAAAAACCAACATTTTCTCTTTTATATTCGCTATGATGGTACTGCAAAAGGAAAGGAGGCTACTGTAAATGCAAGAAATAAAAACAGTTGAGCTTATCAAAAGATACAAAAATCTTACTGCTGTGAATAAGCTCAATTTAGAAATACATCAAGGGGAACTTTTTTCTCTGTTAGGTGTTAACGGAGCAGGAAAAACCACAACGATAAAAATGTTAACCTGTATAACAAAACCAACGGATGGGGATGCATTTATAGGTGGATACAGTATAACTAAACAGCCTGAACAGGTAAAGCGATTGATTGGGGTATCACCCCAGGAAACTGCAGTAGCACCTAACCTTTCTGTAAAGGAAAACCTTGAATTAATGTGTGGTATTCATAGGTTTACTAAAGAAAAAAGCGAAGCAAAAATCAATGAGCTTACCGAGCAATTTGCTTTAGATTCAATTTTAAACAGAAAAGTATGTAAGCTATCTGGTGGATGGCAACGCCGTGTAAGTATCGCTATGGCACTCATCAGTGAACCTAACATCCTCTTTTTGGACGAGCCTACTCTTGGCTTGGATGTTATCGCACGTCACGAGCTTTGGGATATGATTCGCTCATTGAAGGGCAAAATAACCATTATTCTTACAACACATTATATGGAAGAAGCAGAAGCACTTTCTGACCGTATAGGTATTATGAAAGATGGTAATCTTCTTGCCGTAGGAACTGCAGAAGAATTGAAGATAATGACAGGTGCAAAGGACTTTGAAACAGCCTTCGTTTCTATCGTGAAGGAGGGTGTATTATGAAAATGTTGGCATTTGCCAAAAGGTGCACAAAGGAGATTTTGCGTGACCCGGTAAACCTTGCTTTCGGTCTCGGTTTTCCTTTGGTGTTACTATTACTTCTGAGTAGCTTGCAGAAAAATATCCCTGCAGAATTGTTTGATATTGACACACTTACCCCCGGCATTACGGTATTCGGTTTGTCATTTATGACACTTTTCTCGGCAACGCTTATTGCCAAAGATCGTGAAAGTGCTTTTTTGCAGAGATTATACGCAACACCACTTACAGGTTTTGATTTTATTCTCGGATATATGCTACCACTTTTACCTTTTGCCATCGGTCAAACGATTATTTGTTATCTGTTTGCTATTCCTTTGGGGTTGACAGTTAGTGTAAACATTATTTATGCTATAATAGGCATAATACCTATGGCTGTTTTAAATATTGCATTAGGGCTTTTATGTGGCAGTATCTTTGGTGTTAAACAAGTTGGCGGTATTTGTGGTGCATTACTTACTAATCTCTCTGCATGGCTATCCGGAGTATGGTTTGATCTGAAGCTTGTGGGTGGATTTTTCGAAAAAATTGCGAATGTGCTACCGTTTGTTCACGCAGCAGAATTGGAAAAAGCATTGTTCAGCGGGAACTTTGAGCTTGCCTCAACTCACGTTATGCCCATTATTCTGTACAGTGTATTTATAACTGCGATAGCTGTTCTAAGCTTCCTCAGACAAATGAAAAAACAATAAGGATTTGATGCGATGAAATACAAACTCATTATAGATAAAGATGCGGATGAAGAGATAATTGCAAAGGTTCACGCTCCCTCTTCTCTGACTGAGCAGATAGAAAATCTCGTCTGTAGTTTTTCAGGTATTGAAAGCATTATGGGATACAATGATGATGAAATGAAAAAGCTCTTATTCTCTGAAATAGAGTGTATTACTGTTGTTGACAAGAGAGTAATAGCTGTCGATACGAAGGGAAACCACTACCGTATTCAGGAAAGACTTCGTGATTTAGAGAATATTCTGCCTTCTTATTTTATACGCATCAACAAATCTACCCTTGCAAACGAACACCGTATTGAGCGTTTTGTCGCAGTGTTCAACGGCGGTGTTGATGCAGTATTCAGATGCGGTTATCGTGAGTATGTTTCAAGGCGTTGTTTTTCACAAATAAGAAGGAGGTACGAGGGAATATGAAAAGATTTTTTACGGAATTTTTTCGCAGAGGTCTGATTGCCTGCGGTTTCGGTCCGATTGTTCTCGCAATTTTATATCTGATTCTGCATTATAAGGGTCTGATAGATACATTAACTGTTAATCAGGTCTGTACAGGAATTTTTTCAATAACTGCACTCGCTTTTACAGCAGGTGGTATGAATGCTGTTTATCACATAGAACGCCTACCATTGATGTCGGCAATTCTGATTCACGGTATTATCTTATATTTCAGCTACTTAGGTGCTTATCTGCTTAATGATTGGATTGAATGGGGTACAACACCAATCTTGGTTTTCTCCGGTATTTTTGTTGTCGGCTATCTGGCAGTTTGGGCAATCATTTATTGCATAACTAAACGAAATACTAAAAAGCTTAATGAAATGCTGAAAGAAAAGCAGCAAAAGATAATAGACGATAAGAAACAGTCAGATTAAATATTTTTACTGCTCTCATTTTTTGAGGGCAGTTTCTTTTTGTCAGAATCGGCCCTAATAGTAATGGGAATAAACACTACCGTTAAGTAACTCCTTATGAACACTCGGACCAAATAAAAATAGAGTCACTACTGTGACTCTGTTTTTGTTTTATGAGAGAAACAAAAGCGTTGCATTCGGGAATCAACCATTCCCTCTTGCAGCGCTTTTGATAAGTTATTAAGTTGATTATTCGTAAAAATTCTTACCTATCGTTAAATCACCAATAATCGTCAGATGCGTGAATTCAGGTTACAATTAAATTTACAAAGAACCTCATTCTCCAAGAGTTATAATTAAAAATCAAGGGTATCCACCTTATTAAGAAGCTTTATAAGCTGATCGTAGCATCGCTTTATCTTTTCTTCGTTTTCGTTTCTTCTTATAGCCCTCCTCATCATACGGGTGTAACCGATAATCATTGCCTTTTCTTCAACGCTGTTAACCACATCATCACTATCAGTTCCGAGATACATTTTCAATGTAATTCTCCAGAACCTTTCTGCAACATCATAAGGATATCCGAGAAAATCAAGAGTTATATTGTGGTCAGTTTCGCCGTAACCTACAAATGCATTAAACATGGAGCCTAATTCAATCACTGGATGACCCGTACTCAATGTGTCCATATCAATAAGCAAAGCCTCTTCATTTCTCACCATAATGTTATTGGTATGGTAATCGCCATGAATCATATTAGTGCTATCCGGAATTTCCGATACTAATCTAAGAAGCTGCTTTCCCTCTGCATCAGGCAACTTAGGTGCAACAAATTCTGCCCAATCCAAAACGGTTTCTTTAGCATCGGGAATTATACCTGCCTCTAAATTTATGGAGTGAATGTTCTTTATCATATCCACATAAAATTTAGCCGGTATTTCAAGATTTGCAGGGTCATTTTTTATCATTTTTGAAATTGAGATTGCATTGAGTAGTTCCGTAACTGTTCCGTAGCCTTCACCAATACGTACAATTCCATACGGTATTGCAGTATTAACACCATTAATGAATGCAATTCTTGCGTTTTCTCTTTCCTGCTGAATTTCAGGGAGAGAGTCGATGTTATGATAGGTTTTTACAATAGTTTCCTCATCATAGCGATAAACAGCGCCGTTTGCACCCTTACCAAGCATTTCGCAACCATCAATAGAAAGACAACGATAGGCTTTCTGAATATTTATCATATCTGTAAAGCCTGTCATGTCGAACACCTCATAAACATCAGAGGAAACATTTATAACTGCCAACTTGGGATTTTCCTTTCTTAATCGTAAAATCACCCTGAGTCCTGCACTTGAAATGTATTCAAGTCCGTCTGCGTCAATAACCAAATGCTTATCAGCATTTTCATTTTTCAACGAAACAATCTTAGACTCCGCTTCAGAAGCGTTAGAGGCATCCACTCGCCCGATAAGGCTAACATATAAAATATCTTTATCAATACGGTTTGTTATCTCCATTATAATTACACTCCCCCAAAAATTTCATCAACCAAAAAGACGTATTCCTGCCATGCTTCAAAATTTGAAAGCTCACTTGTTGCATCAGCAATAGAGCGGTAGTACCATTCTTGTTTACCCTTGTCCTTTTGGTTGAACTTTTGCCACATTTCGTCACCCAATAACTTCCATGTTCTATAAAGAGAACGCATATTTGACAGCTTATCACTCAAATACAACTTTTTTACGTCGATATCAGAGGTGCTTTTAAGCAATTCAACAGCCTCTTTTTTGCGAAGCTCCCAGGTTGCATCCGCAGGTAAATCTGCTCTTTTGTTCTCGGTTTCGGATAAAACGAGCTCTTCAACTCTCTTGCCAAATTCTGTTTCTATCTGCTCTGCTGTTATTCCTGCATCCTCAATAACATCATGCAATAGAGCTGCGGCTATGAGTTCCTGTGATTCACTCATTGTTCCGGCTATTGAAGCTGCCTCCATTGGATGAAGTATGTATGGGTTTTTGTTAGTTTTTCTTTTCATCCCATCGTGTGCATTTACAGCAAAAATTGTAGCTTTAGTAACCAGATCCATTATTCTATCACCAAAATATCCGCAAATCCTGTCATTTCGAAAACATCCATAACCTCTTCACAAACATTGGTTAATTTCATAGATCCGATTTTTTGCATTTTCTTCTGTGTGGCAAGCAAAATACGAAGACCTGCGCTTGAAATATATTCCATTCCTTTTACATCAAGCACAAGATTTTTAGTTTCACCGATGTCCTCGTTTATAGTTTTATCAAGTGCAGGAGCTGTGAGCGTATCGAGTCTTCCTACAATTTCAATAATTGTCTCCTCTGCATTTTTCTTGATTTCGATTGTCATATCAGTAAATCTCCTTTATATTTTCTTAATCATCGTCAAAATATTTTCGCCGTTTTCATATGCATAACTCAGTGAATCCATTGTTTTCTTTGTTATAAAAATGCCGAGACCTCCGATTTCACGTTCCTCAGCCGAGAGTGTGACATCAGGATCAGTTTTTTGTAACGGATCAAATGGAACACCCTTATCTGCCATTCGGAATGTAATGTCGCGACTTTCTTCATCAAAGGCAATGTGAAGGTTTACAACTCCATCACTATCAGGGTAAGCATAGTGAGCAACATTGACGAATACCTCTTCAATCGCAACACAAATAGCCATTTGAGTTTTCATGGGACACTCAATGCCCTCGAGTGTTTCCTCCACAAATCCAAGAACATCATTTAATGCTTCAGTTTTTGCCGGAAACGTTTTATTCGCCACACTCTCACCACCTTCTTTTAATTTATAATCAAGCATCAGCATAGTAATATCATCAAACTGTGGTGCATCACCAACAAATTCATCGATATTCTTTTTTAATGCCGGTAAAAGTCTGGTAGCTTCAATAGTTGCATTCTGATTCATAAAATCTAAGAGTCTATCCTCGCCATATAGCTTATTCTCTATATTCGTAGCCTCAGTCACTCCATCTGTATATAAAAACAACCTATCTCCGGGGCTCAGAGTAATCTCTCCAATACGGTAACGGATGCCCTCCATGCCTGCGAGGACAAATCCCACTCTTGTTTTAAGATATTCAAAATCTCCGTTCGCCCTTTTAAGCAGTGGTGGGTTATGACCTGCATTCGCAAACTGCACATTACCTGTGGTCAAATCCAGAATACCCATCCATGCGGTTACAAACATACCAGATTCATTATTTTCGCAAAGCTTTTCATTAGCCTTTGTAAAAATATCATTTACCGCCATACCACTTTCTGCCAGGTCCTTAATAATGGTTTTGGCTGTCATCATAAACATTGCCGCCGGAATACCTTTTCCTGAAACATCAGCAGCAAGAAATGCTACTGTTGTATCGCTGAGCTTATAAAAATCATAAAAGTCTCCACCGACCTCTTTTGCGGCAATCATTTCTGCATATATGCTGTAATCCTCACCATCAGGAAAGTTAGTTGGCAAAGCAGAAAGCTGAATTTGCTTAGCATACTCAAGCTCTTTATCAATACGAGCTGCAGCCTCTGCAATATATTTTTTCAATGTAGAAACCGTAGAGTTAATATCATCCGACAAAGAAGAAAACTCTTCGTTAGAACGAACATCAACAGTTACATTCAGGTCACCCTCTGTAATTCGTCCCAAAGTCGCATTAATTTTGTTCAGGTTGTTAATAATAACCTTTTTTATGAGAATGTATATAAAAATAAATAATGCTGCAAATATAAGCACCTGCATAAAGATGCTTGTATAAAGAGAAGCATCACGCATAAACATTGCTTCAGCTTCCGGCATGGCAGCTATAATGCAATAGCCCTCAACAAACTTAAACACATACATATACTTTTCACTAAGTTGTGTTTTGCCATCTACAACATCTGCATAATAGAGTGATGAAGCAGTTTTCCCCTCTTTCATTTCAGAAGGAGGCTCAATTCCTATTGTGGAAATCGGAAGACCTGAATAATCATTGTCAATTATCAATGATAGCTTATTGTCACAAACTGCAACAAATCCACCTGTACCAACATGGCGATTTTTTGTTACATCAACAACAAATTCATTAAGCATTGTATGAAATTGCTCAGCATCATAACCCACTTGAATAAATCCACCATCGGTCAGATTAATAGCTGCGTATTTTCTCCAGACAGATTCATCCTTTCCTCTGGGGCTATACTCCTGCACAAAGGCATCTTGTTTTTTCAATGTATCAACGAATTCCTTGGACTGGGCTTTACTGTTCATGTCATAGCAGCCTATAACATCCGATTCTGTGGAATTAATAATCAAACCATCTGAATCAACAACATTAATTTCTTTTATTTCATATTTTTCAGCAAGACTTTGCAAAGCTATTCCGGGTGTTTTTTCATACTCCTTCTTGACTTTTTCTGCAATACCAAGAAGCTGTGCATCAGATTTACCTTTAATATCTGCCTCAACATCATTTATTGCGGCAGTAAATACTTTTTGTGTTTCTATTCGCACCATTCCATTTTGAAGAACGAGAGTAAAGGCACTTGTAACAAAATAAGCAACAACAATACACAAGAGAAGCCAGCGTTGAAATGTATTAGATATTCGCTCACTACCTTTTTTTCTGGTAAAACGTTCATGATTCAAAAGGGATACGATGATAATTGCAAAGCCCACAGCAACTGCGTTACCGATAATCATCGGGATAGTAGCACCTTTAACAAATTCAAATGCATAAGAGGAGTCAGCCATATTTGTTATGAATATCAAAATCATATGGATAACTTCACAAACCACAGCAATACAAACACCATAGCCCCAGGTTGGCTTTTTGTTGTCGAACATCAGCTTTCTGAGCCCGGCTGCCATAAAGCCTGCAAGAATGGTTGCAATGCTGCACGCAAGCTGTGTATAAACACCTCCACCCCAATAAACAGAAAACCAACGATAAATTCCTCCGATGAGACCTGCTATAATACCAGCAGGTGCACTAAAAATCAAACCCGCTGATAACGGTGCTGCGTCACGAACATTCACCGTGGTGCCAAGCCATTCCACACCATAGCTTGATGCAAAAGCCGAAACACCGCCAAACAAAACACCAATAATAATTTGTTTCGTCATATATGGGAGTTTTTTTGCCGGAGTACACTTATCTATGAGATACACTGCAAGAACAAGAATGCAGTTAAGCAGTATTGGAATAATCAATCTCATTCAAATGCCTCCCTATATAAGATACTCAAGCAAGGCCTGCACCCCTGATGCAAGCAGTTCGCCAATAATGCTGATTATCAGAAGCAGTATCATGTATAATGTCATACTGCTTTTACTTACAGAATCTCTCGAGAGATTATAATAAAAATTAAATTGCCCTTGCTGGTTATGCTCTCGATTTTGATTCCATTGATAAGTAATAACATCCTCGAATTTATAGTCCTTCGGAAGATAATCCTTGTATAAATTTTCCTCCAAACGGCGAATTCGATAGCAACCACCATCATTAAGCTCGTAGTTTTCATCAATAGAAAGGGTGATAACAGCCTTCTTTAATTTTTGGCGATGAAATGCACCAACCCTTGTTATTTCTTCCGGCAAAAGTCTGGCTTCGTTAACACGGACGGAATAACCATATTTTTCAGAAATTACAGGAGTTGTTATCAAATCCCTTAATCTACTCATCACATTACCGACATCGACACGTGACTTGAAGATTTCATTCAATGATTTATGTGGCATACGCCAAATAAAATATGCTTCATCATTATCAAGTGAATCATTTAATTTTTCTAAATCCACATTTATCAGTGTACCAATTGATAATGGCTTGATTTCATATTTCAAAGTGCTGATATGTACAATATCTACAGTTTTTCCATTATACGCTATCTCTGATGTATGAGCATTTTTCTTATAATCAACAATACAAGCCGTGCTAAAGGTCGCCTGCAAAATTTTAGTATCATTAAAAAGCAAGGACACATCTTCGATTTCGTCCGAAGAAATAGCAAACGGGACATAAACGTGTAAAAATTTGCTTAACTTTACACCTCGTATGCGAACTGCTATATCCACATAGCTTTTGCTTTTGGGATTCAGCCAATTGTTGATATACACCGTGCTGGTATCATCACCATCAACCCAAACGGCCCATCCGTCATCAGCAAACTTCTTATGCTTTTCTGCCATTTTCCTTGCTCCTTTTTATATAACCCGTATTTCTGATACAAACATCTCAGTGCTATTTAAAGCATCAAAAAAACATCTGAAACGCCCCGAAAAACCCACCCGTGTGAAAGTGTTTACCAAACAGAATTTGTTATCCACTTGCACACAAATAGCTTTTAAATAATACTAGCACGTCTCAATCTATTTCATCGTAATATATATTATCATAATTACATCTTATCTTCAAGTATGGATATGTATATGCTTCTACATTTTTCATTTTGGCTAACCAAGGAAAGTTGCAGCATTAGCATTAAATATACCGTCCATTTATATATGAAGAATGTCATATATTTCAGGATTATTTTAACTTTTCAGATTTCATGCGTATTGATGGGGGATGTTGAGTTAGTCAATGAGGGTAAATAATATCAAAAAGCGAACCACCCTGAGATGGTTCGCTTTTAACATTTATATAGCATCTTTAATAAGAGTTGAAGGGGGAAGCTTATGCGTTGCAACAAGATTATTGTGTCTCTTGGCAAGGTCATTTCTGCTTTCCCCGAAAACATAACCCTCGGTGCGCATATACGCATTCCATCTTATATGCTCAACCTCGGCAATTCTGACAAGGTTTTCATAAAGCTTTCTGAATTCCTCTTTCTCTTCCGGCTTGATGCTAACCGGATATTCATCGGGTTTTTCAGGGTCATACTCTTCAAGCACTGCCGCAAAACGCACATAGCCCGCTCTTACATCCTTGAAGGATGGTATTTTTTCCATAAAGCCTTCTCGCACGAGCTGGCTACGAAGATTTTCTGCTATTGCCTTTGCAATGGATGAACGATAGAAATACTCATACCTCTTGAAGGCCTTCTCGGCAGCTGTTGTGTCTGCCTTTTCATTTTCAAGTGTATCCCATCTTGTGTGAACCAACATTCCTTTTTTCACAAGGTCATCATCGAAAAGTGTGCTGAGAGAATAGAATTTATCAAGGTCACCAATTGTGAGAATATTGAAAGGCTCACCCTTGTGATTTTTCGCACCGAAGTAATTCGGACGAGGTATTTTCCCTTGATTGTATTCAATGTTTCTTTTGCTTTCCTCGTTGCATATCAGCTTTGATCTTGTAACACCCATATTCTTAGAAAGCTCAGGATTATAAACAACAGTCTCAATATCCGGATTCTTACCCAGACCCTCAAACACAACACGGATTTTCTCTGCAGTGGTAAGGTTTGTATCGTCATCACCCAAAGAAATAAATGCAAAGGTGATGTCCTTTATATCCTCAAGTTTTTTTGCAAATTCACGGGTTTTCACATCGATACCTGAATGAATTGTCAGGTCAAGGCGCATTTCTCCGTCAGCTTTCCCGGTGCTCTTGCTGAAATCCTCTATTTCGGGACACATATTATAAAAATATGCTTGTGCATTAGGATCCTGATCGAAGGCAGTAATTTTCAGGTTGAAATTTTCAATCTGACAGAACCAGATTAGTGCCTTGAGCATTTCAGTACCATAACGCCCCATACCAACAATTGCAACAGAAATAGTATCATTATTCTCTTCTCTTGCTTTAATAAAGAGATTTTTTCCGTACTTATCAAGCTCGTGATACACAAGCATCTGCACGTCGTTTATTCTTATAACATCTATATTTTTTCTGTCAAGTGATGACAGAAAGAGCGCTGTGCCGATATCATCTGAAAATACATTAAGGGTTACATTTTCGTCATCATATTTTTTTATAATTGCTTCGACATGGCGTATTTTCTCTGCTTCGTCCTCGGAAATAAGATAAAAATTAAGTTTTTTATTATCGGGCTTAAATTTCTTATTAAAAAGTCTGAATTTAATTAAATCAAGGTCCTTACGGAAAAGGATGGCATTCATTTTATCAGCCTGCTCAACAAGCTCAAGATTCAATTCTTCGCGCTTATCTATAACATCGGTAAAAACAATGCATGTTTTTGATTTTTTTCTGGTATTGGCAATATTCCGCGCCAAAGCCATTGTCTTCTCATTCAGTTCTGAGAAAATATACTTTTCACGTCTGAAATTGAAGGCGTACCTGATATAAGATATGATATTTTTAACAAAAGAAAGAATAACAGAGAGTGTGAGTACAGGTGCAATCAGATAAAGGATTGAACCGAAAAAGTGATAACACTGCGCAAGACGAATATCCTCATAAACAATTATTTCTGTAACAAACTCTCTGAAATCACCATCCGGTGCAAAGATTCTCAGTGCGTGCTGAAATGACGATAAAACAACCGTAACATGATTCACACCCTCAAGTGAGCCTGATTCTGCCATTCTGTACCAATAAAGAGGTATATAAAAGAGAAAGCTTGATATAAAAACCCCAAGAAGGAAAACATTAAAGGGTGTAATTATACTCTTTTTACGATGCAGCACACCCATTATAATTGCCGCAAGTAATGATGCAACAAAAACAGCCACAGAAATGCCGAGAATAAATCCTCCCACATTCCAGGAAACTGCATCGATAAGGTTTCCACCATCTAAAATTTTTACAAGCATTGTTATCCCTCTCAACACTCAGAATATTAAATCAATTTTATCACCATATACAAATATTGTCAATCATCGTCGAAGACTGCGATTGACACAGATTGAACAATAATTTATAATGTAATCAATTAACTTCCCGAAAGGATTTTGGCTATGAAGGATACCTCCTCCCTTATTTTCACCGGTGATATCGGCTTTGACAGATACATGTACGGTAAATGGGATGATGAAAACTTACTCTCTTCTGAAATACTAAGCTTCCTCCACAGCGCTGATCACGTGATTCCGAATGTTGAAGGACCTGTTGCAAATGCAGAGCAGAACACTGTTACCGATGGAGCGGCACAGCTACTTCACACAATTGATCCGTCAGCCCTCAAGGTGCTCAGAAAAATGAAGGCAGATATCTGGAACATCTGCAACAACCACATAATGGATGCAGGCGAATACGGAATCAGAAGCACACTCGATTTTGCCGAGGCAGAAAATGTGCAGACAATCGGCGCCGGATTGAATATCCACCAAGCACGAAAGCCTGTTATATTGAATGAAGCAGGTGGTATCGGTATGTTCGGCGTAGGCTATCAGCGTGCCTGCAGAAAGGCAGATGAGGAGAAGCCCGGTTGTTATAGCTGGAGTGACCTTGAAGCAATTCAACAGACAATCAATGAAATAAAAGCCAAATGTCGTTGGTGCATTGTGGTGGCACATGCAGGCGAGGAATTCACTCCCCTGCCATCACCTTACACAAGAGAGCGATATCATCTCTTTCTTGAAATGGGTGCAGATATTGTTGTGGGACATCACCCTCACGTGCCAATGAATTACGAAACCGTGGGAGATAAAATTATCTTCTACTCCCTCGGAAATTTCATTTTCGACACAGATTACCAGCGTTCTCAATTCAACACAGAAAAGGGAATTATTGTTAAGCTGAACTTCACTGAAGATAAATTCGATTTTGAGCCCATGGGACTTGAAATAATCCGTGGAGAAGAGCGCATTATAAAAGCAGATTTACCCGAAATTTTTATTGATGTGCCCGAAGAAGAATACAAGCTCCTTTCTCCCCTTTCTGCAAAAATGCACATTGCAGCCACTAAAAGACAGATGACATATTTAAATCCGCAGCGTTTCAAAAATGCAACCGAAGAGGAGTGGGCAGAGCATTTCAGAGAGCCACTGCGCACAGGCAGAGTTCCCGGAGAAACGCTTGATTTCTTTATCCTCGTGCCTCTTGCAGAGGAAGCCCAAAAAGGCGATTGGAAAAAGAGCAAGCTTGATAACATCAAGAAATATATTCTTGAACAGATATAACAAAAGCCTCACACAGAGTTTTCTGTGTGAGGCTTTATATCTATTAATTATTTAAGCTTTGATTCAAGAAGCTCTTTAATCATTGCAGGGTCACCTGCACCACGAAGCTCCTTCATACAAGCACCGAAAAGTGCCTGCATTGCTTTAACCTTACCGTTTCGGAAATCCTCAACTGCCTGACTGTTTTCTGCAATAACCTTATCAATTACGCTTTCAATTGCAGAAGAATCAACCTTTCTGTCAAGACCCTGCTCCTTGCAGTACGCCTCAGGGTCAACACCCTTTTCAACAACTGCAATAAGCACCTTCTTACCTGCATTACGGTTGATTGTGCCGCTGTCAACCATCTTGATGATTGCAGCAAGTGTTTTTGCTGTCATATCAAGCTCATTAAGGGTTTTGCCATCCTTACGGAGCACACCTGCACAATCGGTGAGAATCCAGGCAGCTGTGTCCTTCGGATTACAGCCCTCTGCAACAGTTTCATCAAGAAGCCTTGCGATCTTGTGGTTTGAAATAAGCATTTCAATTTCCTTTTCAGAAATGCCTACTTCTCTGTACTGCTCAGCCTTTTCATCTACAGCAACAGGCTTGTTTGCCTTGATTTCCTCAAGCCACTCATCATCAATAACAATAGGCATAAGGTTTGCATCAGGGAAATAGCGATAATCAGCTTCAGTTTCCTTATTTCTCATTGCCATTGTCTTACCTGTGGCATCGTCAAAACGCCTTGTTTCCTGAACAAGCTCCTCAAGGTCAAACTCAAGTGCGTCAATATGACGCTGTGATTCATAGCGAATTGCTTTCTCAATCGCCTCAAAGGAGCTCATATTCTTGATTTCGGTACGCACGCCGAACTCTTCGCTGCCCTCAGGACGAACAGAAATATTGACGTCGCAACGCATTGCGCCTTCTTCACACTCAGAAATGCCACCTGAACGGAACATGGATTTCAGCTTACCGAGATAAGCAAGCACCTCTTCTGCACTACGGAAATCCGGCTGAGTAACAATCTCAATAAGCGGAACACTTGTACGGTTGAAATCAACATAAGAAGAGTTGCCACTGTGAACAAGCTTACCTGCATCCTCCTCCATGTGAATCTGCTTAATTCTTATATCTCTTGCACCTTCACTTGTTTTGACAGTTACGCAACCATCTGTACAAATCGGATGATTAAGCTGTGTAATCTGATATGCACAAGGAAGATCGGGATAATAATAGTTTTTTTTATCAAATGTGGTGTAACGACTGATGTTACAATTGAGCATGATACCTGCTGTAACAGCAAGCTCAACAACTCTCTTGTTCATAACAGGAAGCATTCCGGGCATGCCACTACATGCAGGGCAAACACAATCATTTGGTTCATTTGCTGCTGAATGACCACCACAAGAGCAGAAAATCTTTGATTCGGTGCTTAATTCAACATGAGTTTCAAGACCGATAACAACTTCATATTTCATCTTATTTGCCCTCCTTCTCAACAGCCGCCGCAAGGCTTAAAAGTGTGCCTTCGGAGAAAGCCTTACCCATAAGCTGAACACCACAGCTTACAAGTGCAGGTGAACCAATGAGGTTTGCTGTTGCTGTGAAAATGCTTTCCTCAAACACTTTTTCGAAGGCTGTGTGAATATCATAGCTTTCGTACGCACTCTGTGAGCAAACGGGTGTGAGAATTGCATCATAGCTCTCAAGAAGCTTTTCAATTCCTTCCTTAACAACACGGCGCACTCTGAGAGATTTATCATAGCAAGCCTTGTAACGATTCTTTGAAAGAACATCTGAACCGTAAAGCACAACTGCTTTGGTAAGGAAATTGAAGCCCTCTGTTCTTGAATTTACATATAATTCATCTATATTTCTGTACTGTGCTGCCCTGTGTCCGTATTTAACGCCATCATATCTTGAAACATTGTTGCAGGTTTCTGCACACATAAGAATCTGCCATGCTGTATTTGCAAGCTTGAACAAATCGCTTGAAAGCTCTTCAACCACAACGCCCTTCGCACGAAGAGAATCTGCAAAGGCTGTAAGCTTTGCCTGAGTCTGACTATCTGCCTTGTCAAAAAGCTCTTTAATAATACAAATCTTCTTACCCTCAACAGCCTGTGCTGTTGAATAATCATAGCTTTCAGCCTTAAGGCTTGTGCCATCCTTGCTGTCGTGACCTGCAATAACACCCATAATTTCACTGATTGCATCAGCATCCTGTGCATAAACACCAACCTGCTCACCTGATGCAGCACATGAGATTACACCATAACGGGAAACCGTGCCATAGGTTGGCTTAAGGAAATCAACACCTGCAAGTGCTGCACTTCTTCTCGTGGAGCCGTTCATATCAACACCAAGAGCAGCCTTAACAGAGCCCTCTGCCACAAGCGATGCTGCAGCGCCCTGAAGAGCACCCTCCTGGGTTGAATAATGTGAAAACTCACCAACCAAATCAAGACCGAACTCACCAACATGAGCTTTACCTGAAATAACATAGCCTGCATTTTCAAGGCGTGTAACTGCTTCTGCACTGAAAAGTGGCTTGAAGCCCTCTAACATATATGAGCCTGCTGTTGCCTCAACATCCTTAACGAGGATTGTATCATCAACTGCAATGTTGCCCTTATCGCAAATCTGCGCTGAATAAAATCTCATCTTACACACCTCACTTTACAAGTCTCGGTACCTGCCAGCTGTCTTCACTGCGCTCGGGAGCACCTTCAAGAAGGCTCTCTCTTGTGAATGGCTGGTTGCGTACATCTTCGCGTAAAACATTTGTCATGGGCATTACATGCACCATTTCCTCAACACCTTCTGTGTTGCAGGACTCAAGCACCTTTTCACTTTCACTCATCTTTGTGAATATGCCCTGCATTACAGCTTCTTCATCCTCTGTGAGAGCAAGCTGGTTAAGCTGCTGTGCATTGGAGAAAGTAGAGCGCTTGCCCTGTGACTGTCTTGAAGCTGATCCACCTGAAGATGAGCGCTGTGCAAGAGCATTACCGTTGCCAAGAAGGTGAACATCCTCAAGCTGCTGATTTGTAACCTCACCCGGTGCACCAAGAAGAAGGTCCTGAGCATTACCGTTAAGAGGGAATGCAATAACATCAAGAATCTTTTCTTCATCTGTGAGAAGCATTACCATACGATCAATACCCGGCGCCATGCCTGCGTGTGGTGGTGCACCATACTGGAACGCTGTGTAAAGAGCATTAAATCTCTTCTTAAGCTCTTCTTCATCATATCCTGCAATGGAGAATGCCTTCTTCATAATTTCAATATCGTGATTACGAACAGCACCTGATGCAAGCTCAATACCGTTACAAACAAGGTCATACTGATATGCAAGAACCTCTGTTGGGTCTTTGGTGAGGAGTGACTCCATACCACCCTGAGGCATTGAGAATGGGTTGTGGGTGAAGATTGTTTCTCCTGTTTCCTCGTCATCCTCAAACATCGGGAAGTCAACAACAAAACAGAATTCGAATGCATCGTCATTGATAAGGTCGAGTTGTTCCTTTCTTGCAAGCCAGGAACGAATCATGCCCGCCTTTTTCTCTGTAACATTCTTTTTATCATCGCAGATGAAGAAGAGTGTTTCACCCTCTTTAACGCCTGAAAGAGCTGTAATTTCTTCCTTCTGCGCATCTGTAAGGAATTTAGCAATCGGTCCGAGGAACACACCATCCTTAAGAGTGATGTAGCCAAGACCACCGAGACCAACCTCTGCTGATGTTGCATATTTGAGAGAATCCTCAAAGAACTTATTTGATTTACCGCGGCAATCTGCAACAATACCTCTTACAGGCTTACCTTTAAATGCAGGGAATGCCACTCCCGCAAAGAAATCTGTAAGATCGCAGATAACAAGCGGGTTTCTTAAATCAGGCTTATCGGAACCATAGGTCATCATTGCATCTGCATAAGTAATGCGACGGAATGGCTTTTCAGTAACCTTTTTATCAGAGAAGGTCTTGAAGGTGTCATAGATAACATCCTCACACACATCAAGAACCTCTTCCTGAGTGGCAAATGCCATCTCAAAGTCAAGCTGATAGAATTCACCGGGTGAACGGTCTGCACGGGCATCCTCATCACGGAAGCAGGGTGCTACCTGGAAATATCTGTCAAAGCCTGACACCATGAGAAGCTGCTTGAACTGCTGTGGTGCCTGAGGTAACGCATAGAACTTACCGGGATGCTTACGGCTGGGAACAAGGAAATCTCGTGCGCCCTCGGGAGAGGAGGCTGTGAGAATCGGTGTCTGCATATCAAGGAAGCCCTTATCCTCCATCTTGTTTCTGAGATGACGGATAATCTTTGAACGCATTACAAGGTTATTGTGATTTTTAGGATTACGAAGATCAAGATAGCGATACTTAAGACGCAATTCGTCCTTGCTCTGTCTTGATGCTCTCACCTCAAAGGGAAGCATATTGAGACTTCTGCCGAGCACCTGAAGAGAATCTGCAAGAAGCTCAACATAGCCTGTTGCAATTTTTGTGTTAACCGTTTCAGGATCACGCTTTTCGACAACACCACTCACAGAAATAACTGTTTCACGGTTAACATCCTTCAAAAGCTCCTCGTTGTGAATAACAACCTGTGTAACGCCTGTGTAGTCACGAAGGTCAACGAAAATAACACCACCGTGGTCGCGCACAACATCAACCCAGCCTGCAAGCTGAACGGTCTGACCGATGTGCTTATCACAGATATCGTTACAATATAACGTTCTGTACATATTAACGCCTCCTATATTAAAATAGAATATCAAACAAAAAATATGTCCCGGGAATATAAAAATATTCCCGGGACGAGTAAACTGAATACCCGCGGTGCCACCCGCATTGATGCCCAAAAGGTACATCCTCTTTTAAAAATATTAAGCTGTGCTGTTGAAGTGTTCCCAAGCTTACTACTCATCTCAAACGCGCTTTCAGTCGGTGACGCATTCTCCCTGACAGACTTTCCACAAAAGCTGAGTCTTCACAGGTGAAGTGAATTCACTATCACGCTAATTATTATAACAAAAAATTGGTTTTTGTCAACAAATTTTTAAAGGAAATTTATAGCATATTGCCAAGTTTGTTTTTTAAAATTTACATATCTGCAAAAGTATGGTACTATATCTCCATAAATCTTCTAAAAGTAGGTTCTTTTAATGAATAAAATCGGCAGACAGGTGTGCATGCTTACCACCTCCCAGAACAATTCAAGAAACGGAGAAGGCTCTTTCATAAGACTCCGAAATGGTGATATTCTCTTCGGCTTTACCGAATTCATATCCTCAGGCAGAGAGGATGAAGATATGGCAAGAATTTCCTGCATCATTTCAAAGGATGATGGTGAAAGCTGGTCAGAAAGAAATGTTCTTTTCACAGCTCCCGAAAATGCTCTTAATATTATGTCCGTATCTTTTTTAAAAATGCAAAACGGTGATATTGGTGCATTCTACATTGTGAAGCACGCCGACGCAACAGATGACATTGTGCTCACTCGTTCAGCTGATGAGGGAAAGACCTGGTCCGATCCCATCGCTTGCACGCAGGACGTTCTCCCCCGTGATTACTATGTTATGAATAACGACAGAGCCGTCAGACTCAAATCCGGGAGAATCCTTCTCCCCCTTGCAAGACATAGCATTCACACACAATGCGAGGATTTCCCTGCAGGAGAATTGTGCTTTATTTATTCGGACAATGACGGTATTTCGTGGAAGGCTTCGCCTGATGTTATCAGGTGCCCCTTCTCCAATGATAAAAATGGTTTTCAGGAGCCGGGTATTTTTGAACTGAGGGACGGCACTCTCTGGTGCTATATAAGAACAGGCCTCGGCTGTCAATACGAGGCGTTTTCAACAGACGGGGGGGTACATTGGAGCGACCCTCAACCAAATCTTTATTTCTCATCTCCCTGCTCACCTATGCTGGTGAAAATGGTTGATGGCATTACTGTTGCAATATTTAATCCCATCCCCGAGCACATTCTCCGAGATGACGAAAAGGAGTTCTGGGGCCGTACCCCCTTTGTTATGGCTGTTAACAGAAATGGCGAAACAGCCTTCACACAAGATGAGCTTTATTATCTTGAGGATGACCTGAGCAACGGCTATTGCTATCCTGCTGTTATTGAATGCAATGGTGGATTTATTGTTTCGTATTATCACAGCAACAACTCCGATTGCTGTCTCAACAGCACAAAGCTCATAAAAATTAACTATACAGAATTATTATGATACATATCTTGAAAGTAAAATTAAAATGTGATACACTGTATTTTATCACTATTGGAAAATTTTGGAGGTAATTTTCTATGGCAATTATTAAAATGATTATTGCGTTCATGATGTCATTTTTACAGTTCATGGCACCAATCAACAACTTCTTCAATGCAGGTGGCGAAGCTGCATACTTCACAAAATGGACACTCAAGAGC
>JAFODQ010000092.1 GCA_017380615.1 Clostridia bacterium
AATTTATTCTCATCAAACTGTAATTCGCTTTTCTTTTTGGATAGTGATTTATAAATATTTGTGAGCACAGAATATTTGAGCTTTGTTTTAAAGTCACCTGCCATACACATCTGCTTATAGTACGTATCTGCTGTGCCGTTAGGGTTTTTCACAAGAAGCTGGTGATACTTTGCTGTGAGACCATCGGGCAGATACTCGCAAAGATACAGCACCTCATCAAGAAGAAGCAGCGTACCGCATTTATCAATTTCGATATACATATTTGTTTCAGGAATAAATCTTTCTCCCTCAAAGGACTTAAAAAGATTTTTCTCCAGAAGCTCACGCCTGAAATAGAGAATTGTGTCACCCTCGAAGCCATACTTATTTGTTAAATCAAAAAGTGTGCTCTCCTTAACACCCTCGGGGAGAGCTGAGCAAATAGGCTTTCTCTCAACCATATCTCCTCGCTTTGCAAGGATTCCTGTATTGTGAGGCTGTGCATTCTCTCTCCAGAAGGCTATTGCTTTTTCAACAGCATTTTCTGTGAGAACATCGTCAGAATCAAGACAAACAACAAGCTCCCCTTCAGAATTAAGCACAGCAGTATTGTGGGCAATGTGCTTACCACCATTCTCCTGTTTTATATATTTAATTTTAATTTTGTTTTCCTCAATAAAGGACTGAACAAGCTCTTGTGTATTATCAGTAGAGCCGTCATCCACCACAACCCACTCAAAGTCCCTCGAGGTCTGTCCCACAAGACTTTCATAGCATTTACCAAGAATATATGCTCTGTTGTAGGTAGGTGTTATCACACTAATCAGCATAGGTTACTCCTTTACGGATTTAATATATTTTTTTCTGCCCTTGCACATTAAAGAAAAGCACTTGAAAAACGAAACATCCTTAAAAAGCGATTTCTTTTTAAGCACAACAAATGCAAGCGCATAAAGAGGAAACATCTTTTTATATATGCAATAAAACACAGCGCCCTTATCCACGAGGTATTTCTGCACGCCATAGCTTTCATTTATCTTTAAATCTTCCCGGGCAACACAGATTGTCACAGGCACATGGTATATATTAAGCCCTGCTCTGAGAGCATCTGCAAGAAAAGCATTTTCCTCACCGCTGGGGAACGCAGTACCGAGACCTATATTATTATTAAAGCCGAGACCTGCTTTCAGTACACTTTCTCTTTTAAAGGTGATTTCCACCGATGAAAACTTACTGATGCTTTGCATGGACACTTTAATGTCTTCTGTGTATCTCACTCTTGTTTCTTTGCCTTTTTCGTGAGTGAAACGGAAAATGATTATATCTGCATCCGTATATTTCTCATAAGCCTGTCTCACAGCCTCAAGGTAGCCGTCCAGATACTCCACATCATCGTCTCCAATGATGCACACCTCTCCGGTTGCATTCTCCAGAAGCTTGTTTCTGCTTCTGCTCAATCCTTTTTCGGGAGTGGAGATAATATTCACATCAACACCGTTCCGGAGAGTTTCCTTTGCTTTACCCTCAGGACAATTCTGATTAACCACAACAGCATCTGTTTTCAGACAGAGCTTTTCCAGAAAAGAAAACTCTTCTCTGTTCATTGTGGAAATAATGTGTTGAATTTTCATTTTACTTTACTCCTAAAAGAACTTTTCTCACAAAAGGGATTTTCGATATCACAAATGCACCAAATAAAGATACAAGGTATGTAACAACAACCTTGCCCACAAGAATCAGTGGGTTGCTTTCACCTGCAAAGCCTATCTTCTCAATTACTGTTAGCACAAGCATATGAATATAATAAACACCGATTGAAAGAGTTGAAACAATTGCAAGAGCATTAGCTGACTTTTCCTTCAATTTATATTTTTTGTTCTGCAGGAGAAGAAAAACACCTGCACACATTAAAACAAACCGAGGGGTCATATATGTTAAATAGGCGTGACCTATATATCCGGCTCCTGTTTGATACACCAGATAGCACTCTCTCACAGCTACGGCTATTGTGGGCACTGCACCAATTAACAAAAGTGCTGTTGCTTTAGATAATTTTACCTCTCTATGATATTTCTTGAGATAGTACCCAAGAACAAAATAGCCTAAATATCCCTCGCACAGCACCAAATCAATGTGTGGTGAAACCTCGGCTTTGAGGACATATTTTGAAAACACAGGCACTGCATAGCTAAAAATAAAGTTCAGCACAAGAAAATATTCTATCTTTTTCTTATCACAATTTTTTACAATAGGCTTAATAAGTGGCAGAAGAAGATATATTCCCAGAAGAGGATACATAAACCAGAATTGGTAGTATGCAGGCTCTTCAATCAATCCCGTAAAGGAGCTAAGCTTCAGTCCCGAGCCTGATATAACAGCCTTTGCCACAACATAAACAACGCTCCAGACAAGAAATGGCACAAGCTGCTTTCCTACTCTCTTTTTCAGATGGTCGGATATTGACTCTTCTCTTTTATCGGAAAGAAGAAGTGCGCCTGACACCATAAAGAACAAAGGCACTGCTGTTAAAATTAAAGGCTGAAGCACTGCAATTGTGCACCAAAAAGGTGAAGCCTGCCCCACACCCAGAATTGCAACATTCGAGTGGATGCACACAACTAAAAAAATTGCTATGCTTCTGATTAAATCATAGCCTGTATCTCGTTTAACAGAACTCACAATATCACCTGAATCTGATTTTATAATAAAGCATTATGGCTCCAGCCATTCTCTTCTGAATCATCAAATATGATAATTTTCTTTTTTTGTCCTTAACGTCAAAGCTCCTGAAGGCAGCCTTCACAGCACTGTCTGAAAGGATTTCCTTAAGCTCTGCTTTCATATCCTTATCAGTCCTGCCCTCTGCTTTTCTGCAGGCGTTACCCACACACTCCTGATAATAGCAACGCTCCGTTACAACAAGTCTCTTTCTCAGTTCATTTTCACAAGGCAGATTCTCAATCACCTTGAGAATATATCCCACAAGGCTTTTTCTTGCCTTGAACATATCTTTTTTATATGAGAAGAAGGAATTCATTATTGATTCTTCGTTGCACACATAGTAGTAAAGTGGCTCATTGCAGATAACTGCTGCCCTTGAAGCCTTGAGATAGTTGAGAGTAAACACCAAATCCTCTGCAAAGTGGATGTCCGTGGGGAGCTTTAAATCGTTTTCTTGGATAATCGCTCTTTTGAAAAGGCACCTTACCACACTGCCCCACACGGGAATATCTGCCGAATTATCCGACTCATTTCCTATCATTGAAGCCATAAGGAGTGAATAAACCTCTTCGCCACAGAAAACCTTGCCATCCTCCCAGGGAAAGCCGAAGCAGCAATTATCCCGCTCCGTGAAAATGTCGCAGAAAGCAATATCTGCATCTGCCTTTTCAAGATAAGAAACGAGCTTTTCGTACATCTGAGGCTTGATGATATCATCACCATCGCAAAAGCCTATATATTCACCGGTTGCTTTGGACACGCCCACATTACGGGCGTTTCCCGGCCCACCATTGGGGATTCTAAAGTACTGAAGTCTGCTATCTTCCTTTGCGATTCGCTCAACAATTTCTCCGCTTTTGTCAGCAGAGCCGTCATCAATAACAATAACCTCAATATTTTCATAGGTCTGCCCTAAAACAGATTCCAATGTTTTTTCAATATATTTTTCCGAATTATACACGGGAATTATTATACTGACTTTTTTCATTTCAGATTCCTTCCAACGGGTCATCCCAGCAGTGACCTGCATCTATACAACGGTAGCCTTCCTTTGAAAGCTTGTAAACGAGCACCTTTCCTGCAGGACCTGCAGAAATTGTGAGCAGAAAATCACTTTTTTCCCAGTTGTTTTCTTTTATTTTTCCCCTGATTTCATTTTCAAGAGACGAAAGCTCTTCAAATGAATCTCTTGCGGGACATTTAACAAACACTGTGTTTTTATTATAGGTGTCAGCAAAATATTCTGCATACTGCTCATTGTTATGAACAAAGATTATGTTTTCCGGACAGCTTTTGTCTGACCAGATTTTGCTGTATATTTCCCTATTTCCTTTTTCAAAAAGGAATGAATCTCCATATGGTAAATCATGTCTGAAGTTCTTTTTAAAATCATAGCGGGATTGAGACCAGCTTGAAACATACACTCTTTTTTTTGCAAGGAATGTACCTCTAACTGTCATAAACCTTCTCGGCACAGCAAGAACATATGGACAAGCTTCGCCCTGCTCCTCGAAATCATTTTTAATTTTCAAAAACCACTCTTTTAATTCAGGAGACCACCTTTGGTAGTGGATATCGCGTCCTCTGTATATACCAAATTCTCCGTCTCCGAAACGAATAAGCGATTTGCCATTTAAGATTTCCTCTGCTGTTTCTTCCGACGATTTTATTGTAGCCTTTACGCCAAAGAATGTGGCAAGGAAGGAAAAAAGCACATCTATCCAGATCAAAACTCTTTTATGCATTTTCATTTTTCAGGTGCTTCCCTTCACTCATTCTGTATCGTTTTATAACAATTGCCATATATACGAAAGCCATTAAAACAACGAGAGGGGTTCCCAGGAACCATCCCTCAGATGCCTGCTGATATAAAACACCAACAATAACAGCAAAACAGCCGAAGGTTATATTGTCTCCCTTCTGGATAAGCACATACGCTTTTTTGAAAAATACAACCAGAAGTGCCGCAACAATAACAGTACCCACAATACCATAGGCATATCTGAGCATATAGTAGTCGTTGTGAACAGCCAAAACCTTTATCATAGGGTTTCCGAAGCCCAGAACATTGTTAAAGGTGGATGAGTTGATTATCTCCTCTGCCACAGGGAAAATTGCATCTCTACCACTGAAAACAGAGAATTTATCAAAGCTGTCCTCTGTGATTGTACGAAGGAACATATACAGTGGTGTTCCCCTTGAAACCTGTGTTATGAGAACAGGGAACAACGCAGGGTAAAGAACTGCCAATATTGACACAACTGTATATGGAAGCTTCTTTGAAAAGGTTTTCTTGAACATAACAAGAAGCACAACTATTAACAAGGCAGACATAACATTTCGGCTCTGTGTTACCATAAGCTGAATAAAGGTATATCCGAGAAGCACCCAGATAATAAGATTTTTTCTGTTTTCTGCAAGAATAATTGCCGCGCCTGCAATACCCATATATGTGAGGTAGGCTATACAGTTTGTATTCCAATTGCTTAAGAAGCCAAAGTTTGAATACAGCAGCAATATCACAGTAGAAACAACAAATGTCAGGAAGAAGCCTCTTATTATCTGCTTATCATTACCAGGCACAAACGGTTCCAACGCAAATGGAAGCATCAGACAGCATGTGCCGGTGAGCATGTCCTGCATATCTCCGCCCTCAAGAATTGTTATAGCCACGGTAGGCACCACCATAAGGTAAATCCACCACGCGTAGGATAGACCTCCTCGTATTCTGTTTTTGTAGAATAATAGATAATATACAACAAATGCTATTACTATGAGCATTGAAATGTCTATTCCGAATGCAAATCTGAAGGCGTCACTGCCCATGGCGTAGCACATCAGAAACAGCACAGGTAAAAGACCATATTTTATCAAAAATTTCATTTAAGCTTTTTTCCTCTTTCCCTTATTCAGGTTAAATGTTCTCTATAATATCCACAATCCCGGTATATGATTGCTTTCTGTCAAATTTCTCTTCTCCGAGTTTTCGTGAGTTTCTGCCCATCTCAAGTCTCAGGACTTCATCCTCTATGAGCATTTTCAAAGCCTTTGCCACATCCTCGGGAGATTCAACACCACAGTTGATACCACAATTATGTGTCTCAAGAAGGCTTCTGTACTCGTGAGATTCCTGAGTGTTTACAACGGGCAAGCCTGCCATTGCATAATCGCCGTGCTTGTTTATAATGCTCTGTGCCGCACCCTTTGAAATCGGGTTAACAGCAATATCTGATTTCTTCAGGTGGGCAACCATTTCACCATAACCGAGTCTGCCCACAAAATCCACTTTCGCCTTACAGCCTGAAGAATATTCCTTGAATTCCTCCATAAGAGGTCCGTCACCGAAAATCTTGAACACAACTCCTTCGGTAACACTCTCAGGCAGGAGATTCAGTGCATCGATAATAATTTTTATATTGTAGCTGTGTCCCAGCGTGCCAACGTAGGTTATCCACAGCTCATCGTCATTTTTATCTATCCTGATGCTTTCAGCACTTTTATCAAAGGCTTCAAGCTCCGTGCCGAGGAAAACTACCGTTCCCTCTTTATCCTTTTTGCAAGCTTGAAGACCTCTGTTTGCATATGTTCCGGATACTGCTATTATTTTATCTGCAACAGAGTAAATTTTATCAGCCTGATATGACATAGGAGCAAAAATCATTTTGCTTATAACAGGAATATTAAAAACAAGTCTGAACGCCTCAGGCCACAAATCCTGAATATCCGCAATAAGAGGTATGCTTTCCCTTTTGCAGTAATCTGCAACAACAACGCCTGCATCGTTTGAAGGAATTGCAACATAAACCACATCCGGCTTCTCACAAGCCCCCAGATACTTCTTAAGGTTGGCAGCAAAAACCTTGTGAGAATAAAACAACCTTTTGGGTGATATGTTTTTCTGATATGACGGCTCTTTGAGAAGCACCATATCATATCCCCTTGATGACTGCTCTCCCACATCTCTTTGCTTTTTATCCCTGTGGCAGAAGCTTGATGTAACAAGTGTTACACTATGCCCTGCCCTTGTGAGCATATCTGCAATGTAGTTAAAGCGATTATTCGATTGTTCCATACCATAGTCACAAAAATGTGCTACAAGAAGAACCTTCTTCATTTTCATAAGCCTCTTAATTTTATTTTTTCCTTGCAGGAACACCGATATATGTTCCCTCTTCGGTTATATTCTTAACAGCCACAGCACCTGCACCCAGAAGCACATTGCTGCAGATTGTGATGTTGTTGCTCACTGTGGCACCTGCACCAATCCACACATTTTCACCTGTGACAACGGAGCCTGCTATGTGGCTTCCCACAGAGATGTGGTTGAATGCGCCGATAACACAATCGTGGTCAACAGAAGCGCTCGTGTTTATTATTGAGCCTTCACCGATAACAGCATCGGGATTGATTACAGCACCTGCCATAACAGCTGTGCCCTCGCCGATTTTCACGCTCTCTGCCACAATAGCGGCAGGGTGAATCAGAACGGGAAGCCTTTTGTCTTTTTTCTTAACTGCTTCAAAGATTCTCTTTCTTACTGCGCCGTTTCCGATTGCTACAAAGAAATCTGCATCAAAGGACTCAATAAGCGATGTATCTCCTGCAATTTCATAAGCCCCGAGAGCACCTGCTCTTCCATCGTCAAGAAATGTGATTTTTTCATAGCCCACATTTTTTGCAATGTCTGCAATCACCTTACCATGACCACTTGCACCAATTATTACGATAGATTTCATTTAATCACCCCACGGGAGTTCCCTTGAACTCTTCCATTGTTGCATTGTTTTCCTGGCTGATGCCCTCTCTTTTGAGAACGGTCATAACAGTTCTGAAAAGAATTTTCATATCAAGAACAAGCGAAACACTGTCCACATATTTAACATCGTCCTCAAACTTCTGCTCCCAGGTCAGTGAGTTTCTTCCGTTAACCTGAGCAAGTCCCGTAAGACCCGGTCTTACCTGATGGCGTCTCTTCTGCTCTTCGTTATAAAGCGGAAGATATTTCACAAGCAAGGGTCTCGGTCCGACAAAGGACATATCCCCCTTAAGGATATTCAAAAACTCCGGAAGCTCATCGAGAGACGTGGAGCGTAAAAGCTGGCCATATTTTGTGAGCCTCATTTCATCGGGAAGGAGATCTCCGTTTTCATCCTTCTCGCAGGTCATTGTTCTGAACTTTATGAGCTTGAAAACCTTCTCATCCTTACCCGGTCTTTCCTGAGTAAAGAAGGGATTACCCTTCATCTTCACTGCACCGAGAATTGTCAGGAGAAGAAGAACCAGAGAAAGGCAAAGAATAGCACAAAGAGCTATTAAAAAATCAAACAATCTTTTGAAAAACCTTGCGTACATATTACTCAAAACACTTTCTTATAGCTTCAATAATCACAGCCTGCTGCTGTGCTGTCATTTTGTTATCACTGGGAAGGCACAAGCCTCTGTGGAAAATATCGGCACCCACGCTGAATTTGCCTTCTGCCCTGCCATCACCCTCACGGGTAATAAACGGGTTATTTTTATATATCGGCTGCATATGCATAGGCTTCCAGATTGGTCTGCCCTCTGCATTGATTGCTGTGATCGCCTCAAGAATCTCTGTGGGGCAGGATTTGCCACTTTCTGTTTCATAGGTGGCTGTTAGGTCACCACGCTCCTGATGGCACATGGCAGCTTCATCAATAATCATACAAGAAAGCCAGTAGTTAGGCACTGCATTTTCTTCATCAAATGGATTCATTTTAACGGGCAGATCCTTGAAGCCTTCCTTATATCTTTCATAGATTGCCTTTTTCTGTGCAATGTGCTCTTCAAGGTGAGGAAGCTGTCCTCTGACAACACCTGCAATAACATTGCTCATTCTGTAGTTATATCCAAGCTCTGTGTGCTGATACCATGGTGCGTTATCTCTTGCCTGTGTTGACCACTTACGCACTTTGTTTGCTGATTCAAGGCTATCGGTAAGAAGCATCCCACCGGATGAGCCTGTGATGATTTTGTTTCCGTTGAAGGATATTGCAGAATAATCACCGAAGGAGCCTGTCTGCACACCCTTATATGTGGCACCTAAAGATTCTGCAGCATCCTCAATAAGCACAGCTCCGTGTTCTTCACAAATTGACTTGATTTCGTCAAGCTTTGCGGGAACTCCGTAAAGATGAGCGAGAACACAAACCTTAACCTCGGGGTAAATTTCAAAAGCCCGTCTGAGTGCCTCGGGATCCATATTCCAGGTGTCATATTCGGTATCAATAAGAACCGGAACACCACCCTCATAAACCACCGGATTAACTGTTGCATCAAAGGTCATATCTGTGCAGAAAACCTTTTCGCCCGGCTTCACTCCCGCAAGCTTCACAGCCATGTGCAGGGCAGATGTGCCCGAAGCTAAAGCAACAGCATATTTGCAGCCCACCTTTTCACAAACAAGCTTTTCAACCTCGTTGATATTTGCACCGACTGTGGACATCCAGTTTGTTTCATAGGCTTCCTTTACAAACTCGATTTCCTCACCGTGCATTGTAGGTGAGGACAGCCATACTTTATTTTCAAAAGGCTTGATTTCCATAACGAAACGCTCCTCTTTAAGATATAAAAAGTCATAATAAGACATACTAACACTTATACATTGTTTATTATAATTTAATTACATATATATGTCAATAAAATAAGCAAATAAAACGAGGGCTGTTTTCTTGAAAAACAACCCTCGTTCTGTTTCTTTAATTTACTTTTCAAGCTTCTTTTCTGCTGTGTCATACAGCCTCTGACAAAGTCTCTCTGCAAATGGACCAAACTTATCAACCCGCAAAAGCCTGAAAACTGTTTTTCTGATCCATTCAACCATCAATGATACAGCGAAAATAATCACAGAGCAGCCGATTACTATGGGTATAATTGCCCATGTGGGACGATCAAGAATCCACAAAAATTTATCCAATAATGTGGCGTTAATCATAAACGGATGCACATGGAAAAGAAAAACACCATATGTAAGTGCACTGCCCCCTACGCAAAGCTTCTGTGCAAATGAGGATTTAATTTCCACATCCCTGAAATAACACACAAGGCAAATTGCAGCAATAACTATTGTGGGAACAACATTTGCATTAAGATAGCTGTTAGACAGAGCTATTCCAAGCCTTGTAGCCACAAATTGCACACTGAATTTTGCTGCACAGTTAATAATTATTGTAACCCAGAAGCCGATAAGGAACTTCCTTTTTGGAATGTCTGCTGTGCCGTATTTCTTTATATATGCACCTATAAGATACATAACCATAAGCCAGAGTGCACTGCAACCATATTCTATGTGGAAGGGGTCACTGTAAAAAATTGTTGTGGGAAGACCCAGCACAAGAGTGATTATCACAAGTGCATTCCGGAGCTCCTTCTTCTCCATAGTATCAACAACACGATTTAATAAAGGAGCAAAAATAAGCATACCGATATATGCGGTAAAATACCAATACCTTTCGGTGGATAACGGGAAAAGGCATTTCACTATGCTTCTCAGACCACCATCGTAAACGCCCGTAAGAAGCAAAACTGCAGGAATAGTCACAGAATAGAAGAAGGTCTGAATCCAGAGGTTTATTGCGCCTCCCCATTTTCTGTCTCTGCCATATCCGACCAGACCTGAAACAATTGCATAGCAGTTAACTGAACAGTACATTATTGTTTCCCATGTCCACACCACAACAAATTCACCTGTAACCTGCTGCGTGCCACCTGCAAGACCACCATGTCCGATAACATGAAGATTCACTATCATGAACATGGATATAATTTTAAGTAAGTCTATACCAAAATTTCTTTTAGCCATAAAAACCTCACATCTCAACAGCAGCTCTTTCAATCGAAAGACCCTTTGTGTATCTTTCCATAAAGGAATTGAAGCTGTCCACAATTGCCTTATCCGGCTCAAGAGTTGTCATCTTCTGTGATGCAAAAATCTTGTTATCAAGGTAGTCAGGGAATGCTTCACCCTCCTGCTTGTTAACAGCGAAAGCTGCAAGCACGGCAATTCCCCATGCACCACCCTCACCTGCTGTTTCCATTACAGAAACGGGAGCATTCATAACAGCCGCAAGAACACTCTGACCAATAACCGGAGTCTTGAAGAAGCCTCCGTGACCAAGGATTTTATCAACACTCACAGCCTCATCATCAAGGATTTTGAGACCTGTTTTCAATGCACCAAAGCAAGTGAAAAGCTGAACTCTCATAAAGTTTGCAAGTGAGAAGTTGCTATCGGGATTCTTTACGAAAAGAGGTCTGCCCTCATCAAAGCCTGTGATGTGCTCACCCGAGAAATAGTTATATGAAAGAAGGTTTCCGCAATCAGCGTCAGCCTCTGCAGATTTCCTGAAGAGTGCTGTGAACAGGTCGCCCATACCCATATCGGAGCCGCTGAGCACAGCCACCTCCTTGAAGAGATTTACCCATGCATTGATATCGGATGTGCAGTTATTGCAATGCACCATTGCAACGGGAGCACCATCGGGAGTTGTTACCATATCAATTTCCTCGTGAAGCTCTTTAAGAGCCTTTTCGAGAACAATCATTGCAAAAACAGATGTGCCTGCAGATACATTACCTGTACGGACTCTTACGCTGTTTGTAGCAACCATACCTGTGCCTGCATCGCCCTCCGGGGGACACATCGGGATACCTGCTTCAAGGTCGCCCTCTTCATCAAGAAGCCTTGCACCCTCGGCTGTGAGCACGCCTGCACTATCACCTGCAACAAGCACCTTTGGAAGAATTTCACGAATTTTCCAAGGGAATCTGCCCTCCAAAAGATCATCAAATTTTGTGAGCATTGCTTCGTCGTAGCCATTTCCATTCATCGGGAACATACCTGATGCTTCGCCAATTCCAAGCACCTTTTCACCCGTGAGAAGAGTATGAATAAAGCCTGCAAGAGTGGTAAAATATGCAATATCCTTAACATGCTCTTCGCCATTGAGAATTGCCTGGTAAAGGTGTGCTATGCTCCATCTCTGCGGGATATTGAAATTGAATTCCTTTGTTAATCTTTCAGCCGCCTGAGCAGTGATTGTGTTTCTCCATGTACGGAAATCTGCAAGCAATTCACCCTTGCTGTCAAAAGGAAGATAGCCGTGCATCATGCCACTGATACCAATTGCTTTAAGTCTCTTAAGAGTGATACCGTATTGCTCCTTGACATCCTCCTTAAGAGATGCATAGCTACCCTTGAGACCTGCATAGATTTCATCCATGCTGTATGTCCAGATGCCGTTTTTGAGAGAGTTTTCCCAATCATAGCCACCAACAGCAAGAACTGTACCATTATCATCAATAAGCACAGCCTTGATTCTTGTTGAACCGAACTCAATACCGAGAATTGCCTTACCGTTTTCAATAAACTGCTTCATAGTTTTTCTCCTTATATCTGAATATTTAATTCCTTGATTTTTTCCCGAAGCGCCTGAAAATCAGACAGTGCATCGGGCTTATTTAAAGGGTTTCTCAACAATGCGGCGGGGTGGAATGTACCCATAAAAAGGATATTGCCCTTTTGTATGAATTCTCCATGCTGCTTTGTTACTCTGAAATCCTCTGCAATCAATTTCTGTGCGGCAATTCTGCCGAGACAAACAATGATTTTAGGTCTGATGAGCCTCGTCTGTGCTCTGAGCCAATCAATGCACAGCTCCTGCTCCTCTGCCTGAGGGTCTCTGTTTTGTGGTGGTCTGCACTTGACGATGTTTGCAATATAAATATTTTTCTTTCTGTCAAGACCGATTACCTGAAGATATTTATCCAGCAGCTGACCAGCCCTTCCAACAAATGGCTCACCCTGCAAATCCTCGGTTTCACCGGGCCCCTCACCCACAAACAGAATATCTGCATTTTCATTGCCTACGCCGAAAACCACCTGCGTGCGCGTTTTGCAAAGGGAGCATTTCTCACAGATAAGACAAGCTCTTTTCAGCTCATCAAAGCTTTCATACTTCAATTACAATCAGCTCCTTTGGTGATTGTGTAAGGTTTTCAAAGCCATCCTCTGTTATAACAGCCATATCCTCTATCCTTACACCGAATTTATCGGGAAGATATATGCCCGGCTCCACAGTAACAACATTGCCAGCTTCAAGAACATTGTCACTTTTAGGCGAAAGGTTGGGTAATTCGTGGATTTCCACACCAACTCCGTGACCTGTACTATGACCGAAATAATCACCATAGCCAGCCTGTGAAATAATGTCCCTGGCAGCTGCGTCAGCCTCATTGCAGGGCACTCCGGCTTTGAGCATTGAAAGTGCTTTTTCCTGTGCACGAAGCACTATTCCATAGATTTTCTGTTGTTCCTCTGACACCTGACCCACAGCAACAGTGCGTGTCATATCACTGTGATATCCGTTATAAACAGCACCGAAGTCCATTGTGACAAAATCTCCTGCCTTCACAACAGTGTTATCAGGCACACCATGGGGCATTGAGGTTTTCTTGCCCGTAACAGCAATTGTCTCAAAAGAAAGCGCCTCAGCTCCGTGAGAGAGCATATAAAAATCCAGCTCAAGAGCAATCTGCTTTTCTGTGACACCGGGCTTTATGAAGTCAAGAACATTTCTGAAAGCCTCCTCGGCTATGCGCTGTGCTGCTTTTATGTTTTGAATTTCCTTCCGGGTCTTCACCATTCTGATTTCAGCAATTTTCTTTTCCAAACGCTTCGAAGGTGTGACTGTGCATGGAAGAAACACTGTTTTGAAGAAATCTGCCATGCTCACAGTGAGACGGTTTCTTTCCGTGAATACCTTGAGAATGTGTTTTTCTCTAAGATAATCTTTTATTTCCACATTCACCCTTGTTACGAGCCTTGCAGGACAGCAAGCCATCTTCTGTGCCGCTTCAATATATCTGCTGTCGGCAAAGAGCACTGCCTCTTCCTTTGTTATAACAAGATATCCGTCAGATGACGGAAAATCCGTAAAATACCTTCTGTTATCTGCCGAATGAATAAGAATTGCCTCATGAGAGCCTTTAATAAAGGTCTGTAGCTTATTTATTTTCTCCATAATAGCCATGCTCCTTTAAAAATGCTTCTCTGATTGGTGCTTCTTTAATGCGATATTTCTTGTAATGATTTTTCCAGAACCATTTGTTTTCAACAGGATCAACAAGAATGGGCACAGCTCCACAGCGGTTTGCTGCAGCAACATCCGTAAACACCTGATCTCCCACCATACCGATTTTTTCAACGGGAACACCAAGCTTCCGACTCATCCGGAGAATTCCGTATGGTAATGGCTTTCTCGCAAAGCCATGGAATTTTACACCAAAGGTTTTTGAGAACCAATAAGCTCTTATGCGTGGTGTGTTTGTGACAATCCCCACGGAAACACCTGCGTTTTTGAGCTCGTTTATCCAGGAAATTGCACCCGGAATGGTGGTGAAGGTGGCATCCTTAACAGTGGTGTTATCAAGATCAAACACAATCGCCTCAAGCCCGAGCTCTTTTATGACCTCAGGCGTAATATCATTGACAGTGTGAAACATATATTTAATTGTGGTGTCTTTTTCTCTCATTACATATATCACCAATTATATAGTAACACATAAAAATAAAAAAATAAAGAGATGAAGCCTTAAAATAAGGTTCATCTCCCATTTTTTAATAGAACTTACGCTTACGAGCAGCCTCTGATTTCTTTTTTCTCTTTACAGAAGGTTTCTCATAGTGTTCTCTCTTGCGAACTTCCTGGATAACACCGTCTCTTGAAGTCTGTCTCTTAAAACGACGAAGAGCGCTATCTAAGGTTTCGTTCTCTTTAACTTTTACCTGACTCATTTGTAGTTCCCTCCCTCCGTTGTAACCAACAAAGGTATAAATCTCATAATACATATGACATTATACTATGTCAAAGTCGATGTGTCAAGAAAAATTTTTAAAACTCTTATTCGGACATACGCAAAGTCATCTCAAGAATTCTCTTGACACACAGCTCAAGATCTGCACGGGTAAGCTCTCCGTTCTTGTAGCCCTCCATAAGATCCTCGGGATAGCCGACATGCATTTTCATATCATTGCCTGCTCTGACCTCTTTAACGGGGTCATTTTTTACGCCCCAGTCAGTTGTCACCATATTTTTGAAGCCCCATTCATCACGGAGAATTCCTGTGAGAAGCTCATAGCTTTCGGAGGTGTGCTGACCGTTAATAAGGTTATATGAGGACATAACCGTCCAGGGATTTGCTTCTTTAACACAAATTTCAAAGCCCTTAAGATATATTTCACGGAGTGCTCTTTCGGAAAGGCGGGAATCGCAGCCCATTCGATTTGCCTCCTTGTTGTTACAAGCAAAGTGCTTCATGGAAACAGCAACCTTTTCAGATTGAATACCTCTCATCTGTGCTGCTGCAATTTTACCTGAAACCAAGGGGTCTTCTGAATAATATTCAAAGTTTCTGCCGCAAAGTGGGTTTTTGTGAATGTTAAGAGCAGGAGCAAGCCAGATGCCGATGTTATTCTCTCTGATTTCTGAGCCGCCGCCTGCACCAACCTCAAAGGCAAGGTCAGGGTCCCAGGCACAGGCAATGAGTGTGGCACATGGCCATGCTGTGGTGGGAATTCCTGTTTCGGGATTAAGGCGAAGACCTGCAGGTCCGTCAGCTGTGGGAATTGGTGGGATATTGAGTCTGCTCATACCACCGAAGCAGCCTGTGTTTGCAACGCCTGTGGGTGCTTTACCTCCCACAAAATCCATAAGCTCTTCAAGAGTGAACTGTGCTATAAAATCATCAATTGAGATTGATTTTCCGATTTCATCAAACATCACCGGCTTCTCTGGTGCTGTTGATTTTACGGGCTCGTTAATTCCGTAGAAATAATGCTCATCGCCCATCGGAAGCTTTTCAAAGGAACCGTCGGAGAGCATTCTCTTTTCGAGCTTAAAGGGCTTACACCAATCAGAGCACTGCTCTGTAACGGTATCTTCTGAAACAATATATTCAAACTCAAGCTTCTCGGTATCTCTTACGGATGTACCAAGATGGAAGCTGTATGCGCCCTTCTCAAGAATATATGCTGATTTCTGAATTTTGCCGAGGTCATCAAAGCTTGACATATCGCTGACCTTAAAGGACAGTGCAAGAGCTTCACTTTCACCGGGCTGGAGAAGCTTTGTTTTCTTAAAGGCTGCAAGCTCTTTTGAGGGCTTGCCTAATTTTCCCTGAGGAGCACTGTAATAAAGCTGAATAACCTCTTTACCTGCAACCTCACCTGTGTTTTTCACAGTGCACACAGCAACAATCTGACCTTCATTTTCGGCACAGACCCTGCCTGTTATTTCAAAGCTTGTGTAGGAAAGACCGAAGCCGAATGGGTAACGCACATAATCCTTTGCACCCGGAATAGTTTCAAAATAACGATAGCCAACATAGATATCATCGGTATAATTGAAATATTCGTAGCTTTCATGGAAATCCTCAACACAAGGATAATAGTCATAAGACCTTGTGATTGTATCCACCAGCTTACCCGACGGGCACACATCACCGTAAAGGATGTCTGCAATGGCAGCGCCACCCTCCATGCCACCCTGCCATGAATAAAGGAGGGCAGGAATCTGTGGGTTTTCTGCAAAAAACTCACAATCAACAGGGCCACCTGAATTTATGATTACAACAACCTTTCTGAAAAGACTGCAAACCTTGTTAAGGAGATTTTTCTCAAGGTCAGAAAGAAGGTAGTCTCCGCCCTGATTTCTACGGTCAACGCCCTCTGCAGAGAAACGGCTTATTGTGACAACGGCAGTTTCTGCCCACTGAGAAGCACTCTCAATAAGCTCTGTGGGCACCTCAGCCTCCTTAACATGCATTCTTGCGAAGGTGTCATAGGTAACCTCATCTCTGTTTTTGTCGCCAAGCTCTGCAATTGTTGTGAAGAAATCGTTAGCATTAACAATATCCCAGACAGCATCAATTTCCTTCTGAGAGGGTATATTTTTGCCTTCAACCTCAACATATTTCTTATAAAAATCTGCAAGAGGCTCGTAAACCTCAACGCCCTTCATTTTGAAGCCCTCATAGATGTTACGGATGTATGGGCAATGAACATCACCGCTGCCACCGCCACCCTTGATATATTCAATGGAGGCCTTTCCGAAAAGCGCAACCCTTTCGCTTTTCTTTAACGGAAGAGCATTGTTCTCATTTTTAAGAAGCACCATACCCTCACCTGCCGCTCTTCTTGAAAGAGCAATGTGCTCTGGGGATGCTGTTACTCTTCTGCCATCCTTACCCAATGGGAGACAAGGCTGAAATCTGAAGCGTGCGTATTTATCCATCATAAAAATCACCTTTGGTTTCTTGTTTATTTTTCCTTTGCTTGATTATACATTAACACAGCCGAGAGTGCAATAAAGGTACGCAAAAAATTTGCGTACCTTTACATTTTTATCCGATGGTGTGTCTGTAATCCTTGTCGGAGATTTTTCTCAGGCAAATCCGGATATCCTTTTCCACAAAAAGAACATATTCCCCGTTGAAATAATAATATGTTTCAAAGCCACTTGCATTGCTTACAAATGGAGGCTTCCCAAACACATCACAAAGCTCTTTATAGGACATATCGTTTGTGAGAGTATATGCTTTGTCAAGAAGTATTTTGTATTTTAAAACTAAAAAAGAAAGCCCATCCTCACGGATGGGTTTTCATCATTTATTAAACATATCAATAAGCTGTCTGCCGACGCTTGCCATAAACCTTTCACCATCAGCGCAAAGACTTGCCGGCACATCGTTCAGAAAGCTTGTTGCCTCGAAGGTAAGATCACCCTTATAGTCAATATCTGCAAGGGCTTTCATAACCTTTTCCCACTCCACCGTTCCATAATATGGCAAGGTGTGGGAATCGTTTGTTCCGTCAACATCGTGAACATGCAAGCATTGAAGACGCTTGTTTCCTAACACTTTTATGAAATCTGCAGGGTCCTCTCTCACCAGAGCCGCATGCCCGATATCAAGACAAGCAACAAAGCAATCGTTGTTTAGTCCGTCAACATATCTTACAAATTCAGCAGGACGCGAGCAGGTGGAATGGTTAATCATGCCCGTCCTCTGCCACATATTCTCCACTGCAACCCTGATATCATACTCTTCGCAATAGGGAACAAGCCTTCTGTAAAATTCCATATTGTACTCAAAAAGAAGCTCGGGATTCCCCTCTTCTGCGTATGTCAGATGCTGACAAGGGTGCACAACAATATTTTTAACCCCCAGATACGATGCCCTCTTTATTGCTTCTGTAATTTCCGCAAAGCGTTTCTTTGTCTTTTCTTCGTCCTTAAAGCTTGAGGCAAAGGGCGCGTGGGACTGGTTGAATGTAACACCCTTATCCTCTGCATATTTTCGCAATTCAGTAAAATATTCTTTGCTTAAATCTGCACCGTAGATGCTTTCGTCACATTGTGAAAAATCTATGCAATCATAGCCTGCAGCTGCCAAAATCTCAATGGTTTTTTCAAGCCCCAGACGGCTTGCTATGTCTCGAGTGGAGGTTGAAAGTCTCATAATATCACCTCAGCTCAGGAAATAATCCTGCCTTCCCATTCCTTTGCAGGCTTAACCTCTAAAAGACTTGCAATTGTGGTTGCAATGTCCTTAATGGAAACATCGGATATTTCCTTATTCTTCTCAAAGGGCTTGCCACAGAAAACAACAGGGATGGTCATATCCTCAGGCAAATCTGAGCCATGGCTTCTGTCGTGTCCACCGTGGTCTGCACAGAGAATGATTGTGTAATCCTCGCTTACACTCTTCTGAAGCTTTTCAACGCAGGAAAGTGCCTTGCTGACGCTCTTCATGTACTGCTCACTCATCCAGCCGCAATCGTGGCCCCCAACCTCATCTGTTTCGCCAAGATAAAGGAAGAGGAAATCCGGTGCTTCTTCATTGATGTATTTAATTGCCGCATCTGTAATTTTAATGTCTGTGTCTGCCTGCATGTGCTGATTGATGCAAAGTGCTGTGTGGATATGGTCGGGACGTGACAAATCACGAAGCTCCTCCCATGTATAGAAGAATGCACATTTTTTGTCATCCTCTTCAAAAACATCAAACATACCTTTAACGGGGCGCACCTGAGGAACATAGGTATTTGTTAAAATACCGTGTCTCTGTGGGTCAACACTATGGAAAAGTGACATATGGCAAGGAAGTGTTACAGATGGCATAACAGTTCTTGCATTCAATGTGTATGTGCTATTCTTCACAAGCTCCTGCGCAAACGGATTGCCACACTGCATCATACCGTCGGGGCGCATACCGTCAACCAAAACTAAAATTACCTTTTCGGACATATTTATTGCTCCTTTATATAAGTAAGTATGCTTTTAATATATCACACTAAAAAAAGAAACACAACCGATTTCGGTTGTGTTTTATAAAATTATTTATCTTCTTTTTTTCTGTCGAAAAGCACCTTGCCCACAATAGGAAAAAGGAACTGAAGAATGTGGCTTACCAGCACACTGTATGAGCCACTGAGGACATCATACACAAGCCAGAGACCCATGTTAAGAATTGTCCAGAAGCGATACTTCGCGCCATCCTTTTGACCAATGCACATACAGAACATCCATGTTGCCACAATCGCAATAATGCCACAAACAACACCTATGGCATCCGCACCGACAAAACCTCCGCTGACTATAATGTTAACAACAGTAAAGATGATTGCGTAAACAACCGTAAGAAATTTTGGTACCTCTTTGCCCTTGGCCTCAAAAAAATAGTTTATTATGGTAACAATTGCTCCGATGAAGCAGGATGCGGCACCGTTGATTCCCTTACCCTCAAGAAGAAATGCAACACCCACAAACGCATTTCCACAGCAAACAAGAAAGAGAATGAGCTTCATGTTTTTGCCCTTCACGAGTGAAGCGGCAATCATTGAAATAAGACCTAAAAAACTGAAAATGTATGCAATAATTTCCATATAAATCCCCTTAGATTAAAAGTGCTGTGATATTTTATCAGAATTGTCTGTTTCCGTCAACACAGAATTCCATATTCTTTATAAATTCCATTGAAAAATATTCATCCTGTGATAAATCGATATACCTGAAGCCTGTTACAAAATCATTTATATTTTCCCTTCCGAGAGCACACCTCACTGTACCGAGAAGAGAGGTGTTGCCCGATACCGAGCATTTATTTTCAAGCTCTGCAGGAAAAAGACCTGTTTCTATGGCATTCTTAATATTCAATCCGTGAGAGAAACCACCTGAAATATATACCTTCTGGATATCCTCAAAGGTTATGCCCTTTTCCCTCACGAGGGTTTTCACTGCTGAAAGCACAGCTGATTTTGCCACCTGATACTCTCTCACATCCTCTTGTGTAAGAGTTACACCATAAGCAAGGCTGAAATCCTCTGCCATAAAGCCCGTCTTATCAATTGCACCACTGCGTAAAAGAGCGGAAATAACATCAATAAGTCCGGTGGCACACAGACCCTTGGGTTGCGTGTTGCCGATAACCTCCAGCCTTCCCTCTCTGAAGCTACTTATTGCACCACTGACTGCACTCATTCCGCAGGAAATGTTAGCACCCTCAAAGCATGGACCTGCCGCTGCAGAGGTGCATATTCCACCATCGGCATTCCAAAGAGCAAGCTCTGCGTTTGTGCCTAAATCTATAAGAAGATTGTATTTTCCCTGAGAGGGCATATCAGCAGCATTCAGGCCTGCAACAATATCTGCACCCACAAAGCTGTGAATTCCCGGAAGGCATTCCACCTCACCAACATTCTCAATGCCCACAGATTCTGCGTCTGCTGTTTTACCCTCAAGGAACATCGGAGTGTATGGTGCAACGCCGAGGGATGAACAATCCTCGCCTAAAAATGTGTGGAGCATTGTTGTGTTTCCTGCCACATACATTTTTTCCACACATACGCCTAGCTTCTTTATGAGCTCATTGATTTTATCAACAAGAAGCTTGTTCAGGTAAGTAACACCATTTTTTCTGCAGAAATCTATTCGTGAAATAACATCTGCACCCACAGAGCCTTGGGGATTAGTGGCTTTTATTATTCTGAGAATCTGGTTGCTTGTCGCATCCACAAGTGCCATTTCGAGGGTGGTTGTGCCCACATCAAGACACAGGAAAAGACTGGCATTTTCTTCTTTATCAGATAATCGTTCAATTGAAAACACATCGCCAGCTTCAGGCAATTCTACTGTTATATCCTCCGTTATCACATAGGCACAGGACAAAACCTCCCTGCCATTGACACGGACTGTGCATTTCCTGCACAGCCCCCTGCCACCACAGGGATGCTCCACGATTAATCTGTTTTCTGTCAGAACATCGGATAATTTTCTGCCACATTCTGCAAAAAGCTCCAATCCGTTGACCCTTACCTTATACATTATCAGTTACCTTTTCCTAAAGCCTCTGAAATTTTGTCTCTCTTTTTAACCTTCTGATAAAGCTGCTGCTTGTTCTCACGAAAGGCAAGAACGACCATTTCTATATCATTGTTACTGACAGGTCCGATATTATCACACATTGCAAGGTGATAAAGCTTATCAGTTATTAAATAGTTATCAAGCTCCTTATATGTACCCTTTTCCACACCACTGTATGAATCAATGGGGCTGTCATACAAATCACCAAGACCAAGCACGTGACCGAATTCGTGCTTGGCAGTCTGGCTCAGAGTTTCATAATCATCAAATTTACCGTCTCTGCTTTGCATATAAATGAGTTTAACTGAGGTTGTGCTCCATTTCAGAAAGCCGATACCGGCAAATGAACGTCTTTGGGCAGAAATATTCTTGAGCTGTTCACCTTTTTGTGTGTCGCCAAACACTCCTGCAAATTCATTCCATGTATCAACCACTGCCTTGTTTGCCGCCAGAACAATGATGCTATCCACAACGCGCTCCTCTGAGGTGATATTAACTCTCACCTCAAGCTCCTGTCCACCGAAAACCTCATATTTCCCCGCCCATTTTCTGAAGCCATCAAGAACCGAGCTCTGGTATTCATAGCGGTTTTCCATTTCCTCGTCGCCCAAGAAACATATGTTTGCATAAAATGTGAGAATATTTCGGCCATCCTCATTTGTGAGCACGGCATCCACGGGAGTGAGAATGCCGGATCTGTCGATTTTGATTTCCTCACCCTCAAAATCCACCAGCATTCCATCTTTTTTATACGGATTCTCAATGTCACCGAATGATTTTTCATATTTTTCGCTGAAATATCTGTTAAGAAACAGCCTTGATTGAAGGTCCCCCGAATCGGCAAGACAAAGGAGATTTGTCAGTGCATACTCTACGGGATCGGCATTTTTCACAGTAAGGGTTCCGTCAAGAATCATTCTTGACACAATGTGACAAGCCTCTCTGTCACCCATTGTGTTTGCTTTTATAAGAAGACTGACACCCTTGCTCCTTAAGCTCTCGTCATCACCCGAGGTAGTGAGATAGTATTTGCCTGCATTTCTCAGCTCCTCTGCAGTGGCCTCGTTTGTGAGGTTGAAATTTTCATCCATGCCTATACTCTCCTATAACAAAAATATATGATAAAGATATCACATATTTACTCCGAAATCAACCTGCGCGTACAGTATAAATATTTATAAATGTACTATTTACTTATATTGATTTAAGTAGTATAATCATTGTCATATAATTAACATTTCATTGTGAAAGGAAATGATATAATGAAATACGTCGGCTTTGCATTGCTTGCTGTTTTTGCAATTTTTGTGATTTTGCTTATTGCTTCAGCAATCAAGGCGGTTAAAATCAAAGCAAAGGAAAACACAAATGCACCTGCAATCAACCCCACAAAGGAAGAGGCAGATGACTACGCACATAAGCTTTCCGAAATGATCAGAGTTCCCACAATTTCTCTGCGCGGAAACACTGACCTTACACAGTTTTATAAGCTTCATGAGGTTATGAAGGAAAACTTCCCTCTTGTTTTCTCAAAGCTCGAGTGCACCGAAATTGAAGGAAACCTTCTTTTCCGTTGGCCCGGTAAAGACCCGAAGAGAAACGGCATTCTTCTCATGGGTCACCAGGATGTTGTTACAGCTGACGAGCCAAACTGGGAAAAAGACCCTTTCTCAGGTGAAATTTCAGATGGCAATATTCACGGAAGAGGCTCAATGGACTGTAAATCAACCGTGTTTTCAGAGTTCCAGGCAATCGAGGAGCTTCTTGCAGAAGGCTTTGAACCACCTTGTGACATTTACCTTGCCACAGCAGTGGATGAGGAAATCTCAGGCGACGGAGCACCAAAGCTTGTTAACTACCTTAAAACAAAGGGTGTTCACCTTGATGTTGCAATGGATGAGGGCGGCGCAATTCTTAAGGACCAGCTCCCCACAATGAAGGGCTGGTGTGCTGCAATCGGTCTTCTTGAAAAGGGCTATGTTGATCTTAAGGTTATTGCAAAGGGCAAGGGAGGTCACTCCTCCACACCAAAGAGCAACACACCACTTGCAAGACTTGCAAAGTTTGTGGCAGATGTTGAAAAGGATAAGCCCTTCAAGGCTGAAATTTCAGGTGCTGTTTATGCAATGCTTGACGAGGCTGCACCTTATCTTGGTTTCCCTCTTCGCATGGTGCTTGGTAACATGTGGCTTTTCAAGGGGCTTCTTACAAAGGTGCTCCCAATGGTTTCACCAATGTGTAATGCATTTGTAAAAACAACCTTCTGCTGCACAATGGCTGAGGGCTCACACACACCAAATGTTATCCCGTCAGAGGCATACATTGTTTGTAACCTTCGCACAGCTCCACACCAGAATGTGGAGGAATCACTTGCAGTACTCAAGAAATATGCAGATAAATATGATCTTGAGTTTGAAATCATTCATGCAAGAGATGCTTCAAGCACAGTTGACCACAAGGGCGAGGAATTCACATACCTTAAGCATTGTCTTAACGAGTGCTATCCCGATGCAGGCGTTATCCCTTACCTTATGACAGGAGGCACAGACTGCCGTCATTACGAAGAGGTTGCAGATAACTGCTTGCGCTTCTGCCCAATCAAAATGAGCAACGAGCAGCTTGCTGCAATGCACGCCGCTAACGAAAGCATCGGCGTAATGGAGGTTGCACACTGCGTTAAATTCTATAAGCACTACATAAAGAATCATAAATGATTTTAAGAAAATAAGAGCTGACAATCCACAAAGGATTGTCAGCTCTTTTATTTTACGCTTTGATATGCTCAAGAGTCTTTTCCACAGCCTGTGCGATATCAACTGTTTCAACCCCGAAAATTGAGGTTTGTATTTTTCCGTTAACCGGCTTTCTCCAAAACTCATCAATGCAACCGATTCCACCACGCATACCGAGAACAGAACCCACAGTTGCACCGTTACAATCAGTGTCAAATGCTGTTTCAACTGCAATGCAGATTGATTTTCCGAAATCCCCTTCACCGTAAAGAAGAGCTGCTGTAACCACCATTGCATTTGAGATAACATGACACCAGCCGTGATCTGTATGCTCATCATATTGAGAATGAATATATTTCCTGCAATCCTCAAGGGAGTCACCCCTGCGATAACCGGAAATTATTTTTTCAACAGACTCATACAGTCTTGACTTTTCAGGAATCTGACCGAGGCCACCGTAAATGATAGCCTCAATGTCATCTGTTACAGCGGCACAAGCAAGCATTGCAGAAACAAACATTTCACCATAAATACCGTTTTTCACATGGGAAATGCAGGCATCCTTAAACGCAAGCTCTGCTGCCCTTTCAGGATCACCGGGACAGATATATCCGAAATAATCTCCTCGTATCTGTGCGCCGATCCACTCTCTGCAAACATTCTTATACATAGCGGATGCAGGTGGCTCAATGCTGTTTATGAAATTGATATATGCAATTCTTTCCGCCGTGAAATACGAGTAAACAGATTGATTTTCCAGCCAGGACAAGGCAACATTCCGAGACTCAAATTCCTTACCGGATTTTTCAATCATCTTCTGCGAAAGCACAACATAATTTGTATCGTCATCCACAGGCATAGCCGTAACCGTATCGGCGTATGCCTTATTTTCAAGGTTGAATTTGTAGTGAGAACAAACCTTCGCTGTAACATCTTCACTTATAATATAACGGTGCATGGGATAATTCCCCGTTTCCTTGAGAAAAGGAATAAGCTCATCACTTCTCATTCCCTCCACAGGCTTCCCCAGAAGGCAGCCCACGGCTCTTCCCGTCCATGCGCCAAGAAGCTTCTCACGAAGAGTCTCATCCTGCGGAATCTCTCCGGTTACATTAACCTGCTTTCTTGCAGCCTTTATTTCACAAAGTGTATTTGGTTCCTGAAACTTATAATCTTCCCTCATATCGGCATTTATCACAAGCTCAAAAACCCTGTCGCTAAGGCATGTCTTCTCCTCGCCGTTTTCCATTGCGGCAACCTCTTGAAAAAACGCCTCGTGCTTTTCAATGTCCAGCCCCTCTTCAAGAGATTGATTATATTCAGCCATTATATCCGACGGATATCTGTGAAAATCATCCGGATTGTTGTAATCAGGCTTTATTTCAGTACCGTATATTTTTGCAAACATTGCTTATTTCTCCTGTTTTGTTACTGCATTTATATATTCGGGATAGATTTCAGAAAGATTGTTTCTGTCAATAAGACCGAAATGACTGCCGTTATCCCATACCATACAAGGAAAACCCAATTTTTCTGCTGTTTCCACATAATATGTGGTATTAGCTACAAGATTTTCCATATTATCCCGGTCTGTCCAGCCGAATTCACTTTTTACAACGCCATAACCCTTGGAAATAAATCTGTCGTGAAGCCTTCTGAAGGTCTTGTACAGCGAATATTTTTCCCCGAGGCTCCATTCCTTCTCACAATCCGAAAACTCCGATTGATGAGCCGTGCCGAAATAATAGTGCACGGAAACAATCACTCTTTCATCCTCCGGGAGAGCCAGTGCATCAATATTTTCATCAAGACCGCTTGCAGCATAAGTAGGAATGAGCACATATCTTTCAGCATTGTTGCCTCCCGTGCTTCTGATTGCCTCAAGTGCGGAAAAATTAAGATAATTTACAACCTCTCTTGTTTCCTCGTTTCCGTACCATTCATCCTCTGCACCGAAAACTCTCGGCTCGTTCATGGTCTCAAAAACAAGATTCTCATCGTAAGCTGCAAACCTCTCCGAAATCTGAATCCATAGCTTTGTCAGAATCTCCTTTGAGCTTTCCTTGTGAGCGTTATCGGTAATCAGCCAGAACGCATCATCGTGGTGGGTGTTTATAATCACCTTCAAATCAAGCTCATAGCACCAATCCACAATCAGGTTCACTCTGTCAAGCCATGCCTCGTCAATGGTATAATCAGGAGCTCCTCCCATGTGCTGTGCCCAGGTAACAGGCACTCGGATTGTATCAAAGCCACACTCCTTCACGAAGGCAAGCAGCTCCTTGGTGGTTTCGGGATTGCCCCACATTGTTTCACTTTCAAGTCCCATTTTCTCCGTTGAACCCTTATCGCAGGCATCGAAGGTGTTGCCTAGATTCCAGCCACAGCCCAATTCCTGCGCAAAACGGATTGAATCGGTAATTTCATAATCAGGGTATAAAATCTCATCCTTCAAAACAAATACAGCTCCGGCGATAATTATCATCAATGCAACCAAAATTGCAATAATTCTTTTTAAAATTTTCATTTCATCACCATTATTTCAATATATAACCAAGACCCATAATCAGGTACAACGGTCCAAGACAATAAACCATAAACATCTCTTTATGAGGCACCTTGGTTTTAAAGCAATCGGTAAGTAGCAGGCACTCAAAAACATAGGCTGCCGCGCCGAAGAAATATGCCACACCCTTTATGAGATGATAAGCATCATCAAAGAAGAACGCCAGTATAAAAAGCACTGATGCCAGTACCACAAGCATATTCCTGAAAATAAGCATAAGATAATCACGCCTTTTGTGACCCTTATGCACAAGCTCTTTTCTGTCAGGTGTTGTGACATCCACGGTTTTCTTGATAGCATTTTTTATAAACCTCGGCACTTGGCTTCCCTCCTTTGTGACAAAATCATTTTAGCATACAGAAAACATATTTTCAATCAATAGATAACTGCATCTTGAAAATTCATTGCTTTTAAAGTAAAATCAAACTAAAACTAACTGAACATTCAGATGCAGAGAGGGTTTTATAAATGAAAAAAATCAGAATAGGTATTTTCGGGTCAGGGCGTGGCGTTGACATTGCCCATAACTTCAAGCTTCTTGGCTGTGAAATTGCAGCAGTCTGTGAGTCAGACGCTAAAAGAGCAAACAAAGCATTTGAAGAGCTTGGCAAGGATATTCCTGTGTTTAAGGATTTTGATGAATTCCTTGAACAGGATTTAGATGCTGTTGTGCTTGCAAACTTTTTTCATGAGCACGCCCCTTATGCTGTGAAATGCTTCAAAAAGAACATCCATGTTTTAAGCGAATGTATCAGTAACTCAACACTGGCAGAGGGGGTTGATTTAATCCGTGCCTACGAAAAATCAGACTCCGTTTATATGCTTGCAGAAAATTATCCTCAGATGATTTTCAACAGAGAAATGAAGAGAATCTGTGACGGTGGCACATTAGGGAAAATTCTTTACGCCTACGGCGAATATAACCATCCGTTTTCTCCCGATTGCAAGGAGCTTTCAAAGACAATTTCACCCTTTCCCAAGCATTGGAGAAACTATCTTCCGAGAACATATTATTTGACACACTCATTAGCGCCCCTCATGTGGTCAACGGGCGCCACCCCGGTGAGAGTTTCTGCAACACCCGTTTACGGATATGTTAAAGAAACATGCTCAGCAAGGCAGGTTATGGATAAGGCTGCAATAATCACAACACTTAACGATGATGCTTCAGTTTTCTCCTTTACAGGCTGTGCTGCCTTTGGTGGACACGGAAATTCCTACCGCATTTGCGGCACTGACGGACAAATTGAAAACATTCGCGGAACAGCAGATGACATTATGCTGCGCTATAATGATTGGTCAGTCCCCGAAGGCATGGAGGAGATAAATCACTATACTCCAAAATGGAATGATAAGGACGAGGAGCTCATAAAGAGCAGTGGCCACGGTGGTGGTGATTTTATCGTGTCAAGGATGTTCCTTGATTGCATAAGAGACAAGAAAGAGCCCGAAATGCCCTATGACATTTATTCTGCGATCACAATGTCTGCTGTGGCAATTCTTGCTCATCGCTCTGTGCTCAACGGAGGCATTCCCTATGAAATCCCCGATTACAAAAACGAGGAAACACGCAAAGAGCTTGAAAAGGACACTGACACACCATTTTTTTACACAGACGGCAGAGAGCCAACAATTCCCTGCTGCTCCAACACTGATTATAAAGTCTCCGATGAGCAGATGGAGGAATATCTGAGACTTATGGAGGAATAAAAAACCGAATCTTTCGACTCGCACTCCAGAGGCAGTAAAAATGGAACACGAATTAAGAGATGTACACTTGAGGACAGTAAAAAAGCTGTGTGGAAATTCCACACAGCTTTTAATTTTGTCTCATACCTTGACAAGCAGGGAAAATGCACGGCATTTTCCACTTGTTAGGAGAACCTAAAACCCTTTAAATCTTATACTATTTTAAGGATGTTTATCTTTTCTTTTTTAAGCAGATATGCAAATGCACCAAGAGAAACAATGCTATCAAAGGCATTACCAATACCGAACAGTAAGGCAATTTCTATGAGCGACGGTGTCCACACTCCCATTAAATATAGAATAAATGCAACCCCATAATAAACCGTATTAGTTACTACTGACTCGAAAAGCATATAATTAGTTTTACCGAGTCCGTAAAAAACAGAGTCAAATACATTTTGGAATGCATACAGCACATAAAAACCGACAAGAACAAGCACAAGTTCGAATAGTTTATTCACATCGTTAAACTGTAAAACATTTGCCATAAAGGGTTTCCAAAGCGGAACGCTGATAAACCAAAGCACAGATATAATCGCAGTAAGTCCAAAATATCCAAGACTATTTTTACGTATATTATCTTTATCGATTGCGGTTTCTTGCTTGATAAGTTCGCTGAGTTGCAAAACAGGAAGCAACAGCCAACCCCAAATAAAGTTGTTTGCAACCCAATAGGTGCCTTGCTCACCGACAACATTTACCATGCGGGAAATCATCGCCATATATGCAATATTGCGAACAAGGGACTCGAGTCCGGAAATACCTCCTATTTTTATAAATTCTTTTACCCAAGCAAAATTAAGTTTTGCTTTGTCAAAAATGTTGATATTTTCTTTTGAAATAAGTACAAGTGATACAGCAAGTAAAACAATATTAACAACAATATTTGAGTAACCAATTCCGTTTACGCCAAGGGTTAAGGATATAGGCAATGATGATACAAGGAACGTATCACAAACAAGGCTTAATACAAGTCTTGCTAAGGTTAAAATATAAAGATATTTGCTCTTGTTTATTGTCACAAGCACAACGTGTGTGAATTGTGTAAGTATTAGAAATATGTTTGCTATACTTTCAATACGAATATATGTAGCCGAAGCATCAAAAATGTTAACATCGGTTGCCATTAGCAACAAAAACGGTTTTGTAAAGCAAACGATAGCAACGGATAAAATAAGATAAACGCCAAAGGACATTAACATTCCTGTTTTCACTCGGTTGGCGAACTCTTTTTTGTCATTTGCCACCTTTCCAATGAAATAAAACAACGGCAGAATAATTGCCTCGTTTATGATTTCATAAAGCAGATTTACCCACGATAATTGCCCTGCGATTGAGAAAGAGTATTCTCCGGGCAATGAGCCGAGAAAAAACATACGCACAGTTGTGTACACTGTGGGTGCTAATCCGAGGACTAAAAGTGCGAAGTAGAGCTTGTAGTTGATGGTTGATAATGACAGTTTGATTTTGGAAAACATTTTGTTTTTCTCCTTTTTATAATATTTATAAAAAGCTACAAAAAAAGACGTCTGCACAAAAATCGCAGACGTCAAAATATAACAAGGGCCCTTATGCTATTGACGACCACGACCAAAAGTGCATTTGCCAGATAGTACCACACCTGTCAAGTATGTGGTAGTTACCTCATAGCTTAAAGTCGCAATTTACATTCATATTATAAGAATATAACTGAATGTAGTCAACAATTACTATCCTTAAGAGTACAATCCGTATTTGTGTTCCATTTTAATTTTATCTCAATATCACTGCAAAGCAATAAAGCTGGCGTTGTTTCCTTACAATTACAAGGCCATATCCTCACCTTTTTTGTATGCTCACACAAATTTGGAGCTTTCTTGAATCAAACTCCAAATATCGCATAATCGTTTTCAGTACATGATTTTGCGATATATTTGCTTTTTCTTAGTCCGCTTGTGTTTTCTTTATATGCCTTGAGGATTTCTCTGCTCATATTAGTCAGATCATCACGAGCAAGTGCCTCATTCACACTCAGAAGCAAAACCTCGCTATTCTCGTAGCCGTCAGATTTGGGTTCTCCTGAAATATAATCCATTGTAAAAACAGCACACCATTGCTCTGCTTTAAATTGCATTGAGAATAAGTCTTTCGTCTTACAAACAACACCTGTCTCCTCAAACATTTCCCTCTCTGCAGCTTGAGTCGGCAATTCATTCTCCCTGACATAGCCACCGGGCAACAATATTCTATCCTTTGCAGACCCATAGGTATGGCGAACTAATAAAATTTTAAAATCAATTTCAACAATTCCACAAGCTGTAAAATTCTTGTTATTACTTTCCTTTTTTAATTTATTAAACAAGCTCATTTAATATTCTCCTTGATATCTTCCTTGTTAATCAAATGACCATCTTTCATAAGATTGCCATCTTTCGCAAATATATTGTAACAACATAAACTACATTTTACAATATACTTCTTCACTATTCACTCTTACTTCTTACCTGAAATTCCGTTCACGAAAACTATTTTAGTGAAGAGTGAATAGTTAATAGTGAATAAGTAAAAAAATTCCGTCCACTTTCGTGAACGGAATTTTTTGCTCTATGTAACGAAAATCGAACTATATAATAATTTTGCTTATTTCATATTTTCTTTTGCGGTGTTGATAGATGATATTAATATCTTTTTGATTTCAATACATTTTTCTTGTATTTCTTTGTTATTATAATATCCTCCATCTATTAAAAGTTCAATCCAATACTCTGTTTCGTAACATTCTTTTAAAGCAATCTGAAGTTTTGAAACAAAATCAGCTTTACTATGTGCATAAAAAGCTTCTCTGATATTTGCACCTATGCTTGTACCTGAACGAATAAATTGATTTATTAAAACACCTTCACACTTAGTTGCTCGTAATTCCTTACATACCTTTAAAACTTCAAGAGCAAAAATTTTAGATTTATTTATCAAAGGACTATCTTTCATAGACTTACCACCTTTCATAAATATATTGTAACAATAATTACTGTATTTTACAATATACCTCTTCACTATTCACTCTTACTTCTTACCTGAAATTCCGTTCACGAAAACTATTTTAGTGAAGAGTGAATAGTTAATAGTGAATAAGTAAAAAAATTCCGTCCACTTTCGTGAACGGAATTTTTTTGGCGCCTCCTGATGGACTCGAACCAACGACACCCTGGTTAACAGCCAGGTGCTCTACCGACTGAGCTAAGAAGGCATATGACCGGATGAAAAACATCCGGTGTTTGTGTCGGCATCGCTCTATTTTCCCAAGCGGCTTCCCACTAAGTATCTTCGACGCTGTTGAGCTTAACTACCGTGTTCGGGATGGGAACGGGTGGACCCTCAACGCCATCAACACCGACTATATATAAACAGCCATGCTGCTTATAATTTTTAAAACTGGTGACCCGTACGAGATTCGAACTCGTGTTGCCGGCGTGAGAGGCCGGAGTCTTAGGCCACTTGACCAACGGGCCACATAAGCACCGGGTTAAATGGTGCACCTTCAGGGACTCGAACCCTGGACACCCTGATTAAGAGTCAGGTGCTCTACCAACTGAGCTAATGGTGCATATGTTACCACAACACCAACCGTCGGAAGTTCCAACAAGGTGAATTCTACACCCTGAAAACTGAACAATGCTAAGGGTTAAATTAAGCACGCAGCTGAGGT
>JAFODQ010000093.1 GCA_017380615.1 Clostridia bacterium
CAGATATAGCTCCAAATATCAATTCAAAGAAAAGACATATTACTTCAATTAAAGCAGCAATTAAAGAAGCCAACTTGTTTTCTTCTTTACTGATATCTTCTGTATCTTCAACTATTTCACCATCAGTGAATGTGATATTTGCATTGGCTTCGGCGTAATCCTGGCCAACGGTACCCCCAAGCTTATCTGATATATATAACTCAAGTGCCTCAACATCAAGCATACCGTCTTTTTGAAGAATCTTTACATTTTCAAGCATCTTCAATCCGCTGCCATATTCAAGAAGATAATAATTCGAGGCGGCAATAGTATATGTCTTTGTCAAATCAAGCGGTTCATAAGTGCTGCTTTCTCTGTTGAACACTTCAATATCGTACACTTTATACTGACCTGAAACCCCTGCGAAATCTTCATACTCATCAAGCACAACAGTAGACGGAATACTTGTATTGAAGGAAAATGTCAGTCCGGAAAGATGAGGGAAAGCGCCGCCTTCACCTGGATAGTACATCATGGTCATTTCCAGCATATCTTTTATAGTCTGTCCGCTGATTTCAGCTAAAACTATCGTATTATTAAAGGGAAGAACATTAAGCAAATTATTAAAAGTAATATCACCTGCAGGGATATCGGATCTGAGGCTTCCGCCGTTTATGTATCCTATATCTGCATCCACGGCATTTCTGAATGCTTCCGCGCACAAATCACCGAGATTGGTTTCATTATTGCGCACCAAACGGTTTCCGTCTTTGTCTTTTATAATGAGATCAACTTCACTGAAAGCCACTTTACGCTCACCAAGCATAGAATATTCAGCATATACCTGATCAATGTAAGCATCTACTACAGGATCAGTTGACTTATATTCCTCAGTCTTAATAAGCTCAGTTTCAAGCTTTTCTCCTGAAATTGTAAGCTTGCCGATGTACTCAAGCTTTGTGCCTGCGGAGCTTAAAAGAACATCATTACCATCCTTGTCTTCTATTGTCTGACTTTCTATTACTGTATGTGAATGAGCATCAAGAACCGCGTCAAATCCACTTGTATTTTTTATAAGAGTTTCTACGTCCTCAAGGTCACCGTATATCTCATCTTCTGCGTATCCGATATGAGAAAGAGCGATGACATAATCTGCACCCTGAGCTTCTGCAGAATCAATACTCTCCTGTACAACATCATATAAATCTGTTGAATGAAAAGTATAAATGTAATTTCCGTTTTCATCCTTGAACTGAGCAGGAGCAGATGAAGAGATTGTAGACGGAGTGGTTATACCGATGTACGCAATGTCAACATCACCGTAAGAAACGATAGAATAGGGCTCGTAACATGCAGTATCCTCACCCACCTTCTGAAAATTACAGCAAACGGGCTTTGTATTCATCATCTCAACCAACTCATTAAGTCTGTCAAGCTTATAATCAAACTCATGATTTCCTAAAGTCACTGCATCATAGCCCACAAGATTCATCAGATTTATGATGTATTCACCTTTTGATACAACACCTAAGCTGTTACCCTGAATGAAGTCACCGCCTGAAACCACACCAACATGAGAATAACTTTCCTGCAACTCTTTTTTCATAGCGGCAAGCTTTGAATACCCTTCAACTATGCAGTGCACGTCGTTTTCATAAAGAATAACAATATTATTGCTGTTTACCGAAAATGCAGATATCGGCAGCATACTGATTATCAGCAATATACAAGTAATAAAAATAATAAGCTTCTTTTTCATTTCTATTATCACCTTTACTTATGTTAAATTTACAGAAATATTATACATACACTCTCTTACAAACCGCTTACAAATAAAAGAAGATTATAAAGATTTCCTCAAAAAAAGACACCCGATTTTTTCGGATGCCTTATTGTGAGAGATATTGATTCAGAAAAAGTTTAATCTGTTATCAGTTTTCTTTTTTACGCTTGATAAGTGACATAATGCACATACCAAGACCCATACCTGCAACACCGCTTATAGCCATTGCACCGTATGTAAACATACTGCCGATTACAGTGGGCACTGATGTTTCAGCTGACTTCTTGTTATTTGAGTTACCGAAAGCAACAAAAATATTTTCTGTGTTTTCGTTGTCATTGAATGAGTTAAGGTCATAGCAATTCTTTGTACCGAAGCCCGCAACGGGTGTGTACTTGCCGAAGTTGTCAGCTGAGTCGATGAAGTAGCCTGTTGAGGTCATACACTTACCTGCTTCAAAGCTCTTTGTGTAGTAGATTGCATTCCACTGCTTACCACTGTAACCGTTTGTATCACCGGGCTTTTCAGTGCCATCTGCACAAAGTGAATTAACAACAGTGTAGTTGATGAATCTGCTACCGTTTTCGGTTTCAACTGTGTCAACCATATTTGAGGGAATCTTAGTGTACTTTGGGTTATACTTGTCGACAATCTGCACAATTGAATAAACACTGAATGCGATCATTGCAAGACCTGCAGCAACACCGAGTGACGAGAATACTACTGTTGAGGTTGAAACCTGATACTTAGCATTTATAGCATCTATCTGACCCTGAAGCTTATCAATTCGTTGTGCGTAATTTTCAACTTTCATTACTGCGTTACTGTTGTTAAATTCAAGATTTTTCATCACACGCTGAAGAGTTGCTATGCTATCAGCGTCCTTAGCTGTCATCACAGAATGAGAAGCAGAAAACTGCTTCATAAGGAAATGAGCAGAAACACCTGTAAGAGCAATACCACCTACACCGATGAGAGAGGAAATTGAAATATCACCTGCCATATTACCTGTTAAGCAAGCAAACCACTGATTGCCTGTTGCAGCTTCTTCTCTTATTGCATCTGATGTAACAGCAACTGCACCTTCAAGAAGATTCATATCTGTGCCGAAGTAAACTGACTTAGGATCATAGGTTTCTTCAAGCTCAGTAAGCTCTGCTTCAAGCTCTTCGTCACTCATTTCAACAGCGTTGTAAACAAGCACTGAATGAACCTGACCTGAAACTGCCATTGCTCTCTGGCCCTCTGTCATTGCGTCAACGAAGGGATAAAGCTTCTTATAATCAGGATCTGCGGTTGATGCAAAATAATCGCTGTAGTTTGTGTCACCGCAGGGAATTGACTTTAAAACAACATCAAGGCTGAGAATAAGAGATAAAGTATATTGGGGTAAAATTAATGCAAGCTCTTTTTCTTCCTGAGTCATATCAGGGTCTGCTTCAATTTCTTCAATCTCTGCTCTTGCTTCATCAAGCATCTTTAAAAGCTGCTGAATTTTACCTGTAAGTTCCTTTGCTTTGTCGAAATACATATCTTTAGTATATACCGATTCATCAGCAACTGAAGCCTTGATACGTTCAATAAGGTCTCCACCGTCAGCAACACCCATTGAGAGAAGAATTCTGATGTTATTGAGAATGTTCGGGTTACCCTTTAAGAGAATGTCTGCAAAGCCTTCATTAGTTTTGGGGAAGTTAAGCATATAGTCACCCATATTGGTCTTTACGCCTTTATCATCCTCAACATAATAGTAGTTGAGCTGACGGTAAGCGTTAAGTGCTTCCCTTTTGCCTGCCTTGTAATTTTCAGCAAACTCCTTAGCAGCAATACGGATATTGTTTACCTCTGAGCTGTATGTATCCATTGCTTCCTCGAAGATGGTCTCATAGTCAGAGATGTTGAAGCCGCCGTTCATGTTCATTACCTTTACATCGGTAATTGCATCGTCAACATTTTTTGACTTCTTGTAGCCGAGATAAACTACCTTGTCACCGCCGGGGTTAAGATTTTTATCAAGAACTGTGAAGCCTGCATCTGTGAGCATTTTTTTTGCTTCGTCTGCTGTGGCTGCTTCTGCCATTTTGAGATCACTTAAATAATAAGTGATTCTACCTGCACTTGCAGGCATTACCATTGTAATGCACATTGTCACAACAAGAAGCATACTGATTAATATCTTTGATAATTTCATAATTTTCGTCTCCTTTTTTTAATGATGAAAATATTATACACTCAA
>JAFODQ010000094.1 GCA_017380615.1 Clostridia bacterium
ACACAATATTAATAGATAATTAATTATGTACTCCAATTTACGAATTTTTGATATGTAAAAAGTCATGTGGCCTCCCTTATCAATTCCATCGAATACTGCAACATAGAGGACAGTGGACGGTTCTGTGTCCTGTCTTTCACTGATGACCATACCAACCAAGTGTAGCTCCTCTGTAGCTTATGGGATTACCGATTTCGTCATAATCAATTGTTTCAACTGTTGTTGTATTATCAGTATAATTGTTTATGGTAATGTTTGTCAACAGGTTTTCCCAACCACAGTCTGAATCTGCAGAGAACACAATTAAACAAACAAACCCTGTGCAATTGACCTTCTGCATAAAACCACTTCTTTTTCTGCCAGAAGGCAAAAGATTTGATGATTTTGTGCCGCAGGAACAAAATCTGAGATGACATTCGTTTCTTTTGCCTTCCGTTTATATATGACAAAAATTACCAAATACTACACTTTTTTTGAAACTTTTTTAATTTTTGGCGAAATGAACAAATCAAGATGAGTTTCTTTGTGCAAAAAACAAGAGGCAACACAAAACTGTGTTACCTCTTTTGGAATATATATTCTCTTTTAAATCAACAAGAAAATTATTCTTATTACAGCTTCATTGCAACATCCCATGCGCCCCAGATAACTGTACGAAGGCTACCAACCTTCTGTGCGTCACCGATAACATGGATGTGCTTGCCCTTTTCAGCAACCGGTGCAGGCTTGTAACCAACAGAAAGAACCACGCTGTCTGCAGGAATTGTAACCTCACCGTCTTTTGTTGCAATTGTAACGCTATCCTCTGTGATTTTTGTTGTTCTTGACTCAAGGTAAACAGGAACCTTGTTTGTCTTGAAGAAATCACGAAGGTAGCTTGTGTTTGCAAGAGCGATACCCGGAGTTGTAACAAGGTCATCCTGCATCTCAACGATTGTTGGATTCTTGCCCTGAAGGTAAAGCTCATAAGCAATTTCACAACCGGTGAGACCACCACCGATGATTGTCACATTCTCGCCAACCTCTTTATTACCAAGAAGGAAATCAATTGCTTCAATTGCATTTTCAGCACCGGGAACAGGAATCTTGTTAGCAACAGCACCTGTTGCAACAATAACCTCATCTGCACCAAGAGAAGCAATATCTGTTACAGTGGTGTTCATGTGAATCTTAATTGCATCGTACTTGTGAACCTCACGGTTATACCATGCAATAAGGTCACGGTCTTTTTCCTTATATGATGGAGCAGCCGCAGCAATAAACACACCACCGAGCTTATCAGTTTTCTCATAAAGATCAACAGTGTGACCTCTCTGAGCACAAACGATAGCTGCTTCCATGCCACCGATACCACCACCGATGATTGCAATCTTCTTGCTCTTCTTTGCCGGCTCAATCTTATACTTTTTGGACTGCATTGTCTTTGGGTTAAGAGCGCAACGGGAAAGACCCATTGTATCCTTAAGATCCTGAGTATTTGCGTGACCCTTTGAAGATGAGAAGTTGAAGCAAGCAGCATGACAGCAGATACAAGGCTTGATATCCTCGATTCTGTCTTCAATAATCTTTGTGATCCACTCAGGGTCTGTGAGGAACTGACGAGCTACACCAACACCGTCAATCTTGCCTTCTGCAACAGCCTGAGCACCAACATCGGGCTCCATACGACCTGCACAAACAACAGGAATATCAACAAAATTCTTAATGTGCGCAACATCCTCAAGGTTACAGTTCTGTGGCATATACATTGGTGGATGTGCCCAGTACCATGAGTCATATGTACCATTATCAGCATTAAGCATATCATAGCCTGCATCCTGAAGATACTTTGCAGCCTTCTCGGATTCAGCCATTGCACGACCAACCTCTTCGTACTCTTCGCCAGGCATTGCACCATAGCAGAAGTCTTTCATCTTTGACTCAACAGAGTAACGAAGTGAAACAGGGAAATCATTACCGCAAGTGCCCTTGATAGCCTTAACAACCTCAACAGCAAAACGATATCTGTTCTCAAAGCTTCCGCCGTAGTCATCTGTTCTCTGGTTGAAATATTCAATTGCAAACTGGTCAAGAAGATAACCTTCGTGAACAGCGTGAACCTCAACGCCATCAACACCGGCATCCATGCAAAGCTTTGCAGTCTTTGCAAATGCTTCGATAATTTCGTGAATCTGCTCAACTGTCATTTCAGGGCAGATGATATCATGTGCCCAACGAGATCTCTGTGGGCTTGGAGAAGCAAGCTCGTGTGAAGTGTCAAGAACAGGCTTAACAAGCTTGCGAAGAACTTTATTTCTGTGAAGAGGAGCAACAAGCTCTGTGATTGCCCAGCTTCTGCCCATGCCGGCTGTAAGCTGAATGAAGAGCTTTGCACCTGTTTTGTGGATTTCATCCATAAACTCTTTGAGGTCTTCAAACATCTTTGGATTCTGCCAAAGCCATTTGCCCCAGAATGTATCTCTCAAAGGAGCAATACCTGGGATGATAAGACCAACATTATTATTTGCTCTTTCGATGAAGAGCTTTGCAGCCTCCTTGTCAAAATGGCAGCCGCCGAGTTCAAACCAACCAAAAAGTGATGTACCACCCATTGGGCACATAACAATTCTGTTTTTGATTTCAACATTGCCAATTTTCCAAGGGGTAAATAATGCTTCATACTTCTGATCCATTAAAAACACATCCTTACAAAATTATAAACAAAAATGTTCACATATTATAATACAAAAATATGTGAACACTGTCAAGTTAAATTATTGTCAAAGTATATTATTTATGCTTTTTTGAAAGCAATCCATTTTTTCGAAATTGCAACACATACGAAGGCGCCAACAAAAGCAACAACACTCCACAAGACAATTGTTTTATTCCATCCGAAGGAATCTGTAAACACAGCAATTCCGTAGGTCGATATTGCAGCACCAAGATAAGTGCAAGAATTGATAAGACCTGATATAAATGATACCCTGCCAAATCTCGCAAAATGTGCAGGAATCATACAAACAAGTATAAGATTTACGCCGTGCATTGAACCTACAAGCAGTGCAAGTAAGAGAAGCGATACTGCAACATTGCTTGAGCCAAACACAAGCAACAGCACAGCAGAAACAGCACCAACACCAAATGTTACACCTGCACAGGTAAGCTCATTCTTTATAAGCTTTCTGTTAACAAAAGAAACAAATGCGAAAGAAAGCAAGCTAAACACCGGAAGAATAACGCCGGTAAGAATGGACACAGAGCTATCAAGCTTGAAAATCTCCGAAATATATGTAGGCGTCCAGTTTGTGACACCATCTCTCAAAGAGCCCTGCAGCATAATGCAAAGCATTATAAATGCGAGAAGAATAATCGATGGTACATCAAATTTTGACGCGGCAGGTTCAGAAGAACCGGAGAGCTTTTCGTTTTTTAACACCGGAACAACACTGCATTCTTTGAAGGGCGTGTAACGTTCATAAACAATTTTCCAGATAAATGCCATTACAGCAGCAAGAGCGCCACAGATAACAAACACAAGACGAACATTGGCAAATTTAATTATTACAGGTGCAAGAAGATAAACGCTCACGGTTCCCAGAGAGCTGCCCCAGCTCACTCTCACGCAAGCCTTCTTATACTCCTCATCATTGAGGAGATTCGAAAGAATCTTAACAAGCGGTGGCCACATAAAAGCCTGCGCAAAGCCATTGACAGCCCAAAAGAACACAAGCATATTACCATCGCCGAAGGAGCCGACACAGATATTCATAAGTGCTGTTATCACAAAACCGATTGCAATAATATTCTGCGGTTTGAATTTGTCACCAAGATACCCACTGACGAGCTGACCTGCGCCATATGTTATTGAACACGCTGTCAAAGCAAGTGCAGCGACACCCTTTGGTGCGTAACCACTACTGATAACCTCAACAAGGACTGTACCCAGGTTTATTCTTGAAACATAGCTGACGAAATAAACAACAGCACAAAGAACAACAAGAAAGTTGATGTCTTTTTTATTTGACAACTTAGACATTTATAATCACCTTGATTAATATTAAAACTTTAGATATAATAGCACACAGAAATCAAAATGTAAATTAAAAGGCTGGAATTATTTTTGAAAATTGCAATCTGCTGTCTTAATTCAAAATATATACACGCATCTCTTGCACCCTGGTGCTTATTTTCTGCACTAAAAAGCAAACACGGATGTTATGACGCAACTGTGTTTGAGGACACAATAAACAATGATATTTCCGTAATCTGCAACAAACTTATTAAGGAAAAATACAATATCGTTTCCTTCTCTTGCTATATATGGAACATCGAAAAAACAATTGAAATATGCAGAATTATTAAAGATGCATACAACCCCACCATTATTCTAGGTGGACCTGAGGTTTCATACAGAGCGAAAGCTGTTCTTGAAGAATATAATTTTATTGATTATGTTCTTTCGGGCGAAGGAGAAGAAACATATCCGACTCTTGTGGATTCTCTTATAAATAACACCACTTTTAAAACAATCGACGGTCTTACATACAGGGATAAAGAAAATATAAAATCCAACCCCGAAAAAAATTACACAGGAACACCTGTCAACCCATACACACCCGAATATTACCATAACCTCAACAGCAGGATTTCATATATAGAGGCAAGCAGAGGCTGTCCGTATAAATGCGCATTCTGTCTTTC
>JAFODQ010000095.1 GCA_017380615.1 Clostridia bacterium
ACGCATTGTGATATTGTCCTTCGGACAGTTTTATGCGAATAAAATAACACTGAAATCGAAGATTTCAATATCACTATGCCGAAAAGTGCATAATATCACTCTTTCCGAAGGAAAGAATATCACTTAAAATTAAAGGCGCACCTACTCACCACTTTTAGTGACAGTGCAAAAAGTAAGAGTTAATGCAGTTTTTGCTGCATTAACTCTTTTTGTCCTTCAAAGTAAGACGGGAAAGACACAGCTCTTTTTTTAGTAAGGAATCAGACCTTACCATTTGACGGCTGACTTTTCCCGCTTAACTTTATTATTGACTTTCTTCTATAATATGGTATAATCATCTTTATAAAGGGGGATTATCCTATGAAAAAAACAGCTTTCAAGATTTTATCATTGACAATGTCTATTGTTATGCTCATCTGCCTTGTTCAGGTTTCAGCTGCAGCAGCACCAAAGACATTCACAATCACAAATCCTTATGAAGGTGTTACAGGTCTTCTTGCAAACGAAGACAACCACTACAAAACAAACCTTCACACTCACTCAACATACAGTGATGCTTACATTGACTTGAATGCAATGGTTAAAGAGCACTATTATCAGAATTTTGATATTCTTGCAATGGCAGACCATGGTGTTATTGGTGTTCCGTGGAACGAGCAGCCAACTCTCATTCCTCTTTACCAGTACAACCATGTTATGCTCAACACTCAGTCTCATCTTTCAGACGAGGAGTTTGAAGCAATCCTTGCAGGTACATACACAGATGATTATTCAAGAAGAACTGTTAAAAATGGTATGAACTGTGTTACAGGCGCAATCGAAGCAAACATGCTCGTTGCTCAGAAGAACCATGTTAACGGTTACTTTATGAACGATAACAGTGTTGAGGGCTACCTTGGTGATGAAGGCGACTTCGAAACCGTTATCGGCATGATTGAAGAAGCAGGTGGTATTTCACACATCAACCATCCGGGTGATTGGCTTGGCTCAGCAAACGGCGAGCTCGTTTACGATGAGGATGGCAATGTGATGCTCACACCTAACGGTGATGAAATGACAAAGGGCTACCAGATTGCAACAGATCCGGGCAATGTTCAGTTCTTTGCAAAAGCACTTCGCAAATATGATTCTTGTCTTGGTATTGAGGTTTACAACTCATTTGACAGACCAACAAGCAGCGACCGTATTCTTTGGGATGAGCTTCTTAAAGTTATTATTCCTGAAGGAAGAAATGTTTGGGGCTTTGCTAACAATGATGCTCACGGACTTTATGATGTTGACACTGCCTTTATGGATTTCGTTCTTCCTTCATATTCAGATGACAACCTTCGTGCAGCAATGGAGAACGGACAGTTCTTCGCAGTTTCAAGATACAACGCAGGTGACCGAATCGGCACAGGCGATGCTTATCCGACAGTAATCAGCATTGCAGTTAACGAGGCTGAGGACACAATCACAATCATCGGCAAAAACACAGATACAATCAAGTGGGTTGCAGATGGCGTTACAATTCAGACAAACACATCATCAAATGGTATCACCATTTCAACAATCTCTCTTGGTGACCACTCAGATGAAATCAGCTGTTATGTTCGTGCAGAGCTTGAGGGTGAAGGCGGCAAAACTCTCACACAGGCTTTCGTTTGCGACGACGGTAATATGGATGACCTCATCAACAGAGGTGCTTTCAATCCTGCACCAATTGATGCAATCTCCGTAATCCGTGCATTCCTCAAAATGCTCCTCAGAACATTTAAAAGCCTTGTAGCATAATTGAACAAAAATCAAACGCTCCTTCTAGTGGCACCCTCCGTAAGGAAGGTGCCACAGTTATATTCGCCAAAGGCGAGTGATATTGCTTCGCAGTTATATTTGGGCTACGCCCAAGTTATATTCGCTTCGCGAGTTTTGAAGGCGAATATAATATCACTGAAACGGCAAGTTTCAATATCACTTTGCGTGATAACGCAAAATATCACTGTGAGACCTGTCTCACAATATCACTTAATATTCTTATTTTAGATAGGTTAGTTTGAAAAATATGTACTCCCGTTGCGCACATTTGAAAGTGCGTAACCCACTATGACACTTTCAAGTAGAAAGTGTCAATTTTTATATAAAAATTGAAAAAGGGAGAACACTTCTTTACGAAGTGTCTCCCTTCGGAAATAGCGTTAATTTTTTAGTCAGAAGCAAGATGCTTCAGAGCTGTGTTGCGATTTTCCGGCTCAGTTAAATGCCACCCTATCAAACAGCTTATCAACCTCTTTTTCAAGAGCCTCTCTTTCTTTCCCGGAAATATCCACTGTGCAGTTGATAATTTCCTTTGCTGTGCTTTGTGCTTCATACAGAATTCTTGTGTCCGTCATAAGGTTTGCTACCCTCATATCGGGAAGACCATGCTGACGGGAGCCGAAGAAATCGCCGGGACCTCTCATTTCAAGGTCTTTTTTTGCTATTTCAAAGCCATCGGTTGTTTTGCACATAATGTCAAATCGCTCAGTTGCATCCTCATTCTGTGCATCGGAAACAAGAATGCAGGTGCTCTCTTGTGTGCCTCTTCCGATTCTTCCCCTTAACTGGTGAAGCTGTGAAAGACCGAAGCGCTCTGCATTTTCAATTGCCATAACAGTGGCATTCGGCACATCCACACCTACCTCAATAACAACAGTGGAAACGAGCAAATCAATTTCACCGCTATAAAATCTTTTCATCACAGCATCCTTGTCCTTGGGCTTCATCTGCCCGTGAAGAAGACCCAGAGTGTATTTTGAAAAGTGTGTGGCTTTCAGATAATCATAATATTCTGTGGCAGGAATAAGGTCGCTTTCCGACTCCTCCACAAGAGGACAGACAATGTAGCACTGCCTTCCCTGCTCAATTGCCTTCTGCAGGAATTTATACACTCTTTCGTGGTAGCTTGTTGGCACACAGTAGGTCTTTACGGGCTGTCTTCCCTTTGGAAGCTCATCCAGAACAGAAATATCCAAATCACCGTAAATCATCATGGCAAGCGTACGTGGAATGGGCGTTGCAGACATTACAAGAGTGTGTGGATTATTGCCCTTATCAGAGAGTGTTGCTCTCTGCTTCACACCGAAACGGTGCTGCTCGTCTGTAACAACAAGACCTAGTCTGAAAAACTCAACATCATTCTGAATAATGGCGTGAGTGCCCACCACAATGTGCACTGTGCCATATTTCAGCTTTTCTCTTATTTCCCTTTTTCTCTTTGCCGTAACAGAGCCTGTGAGAAGCTCAATTTCAATATCATCACCAAAAAAGCTTTTCAGTGTTTTGAAATGCTGATTTGCAAGAACCTCAGTAGGTGCCATCAGTGCTGCCTGAAAGCCATTTTTCACAGCAGAGTACATCAAAGCAGCAGCCACAGCCGTTTTACCCGAGCCAACATCACCCTGAAGAAGTCTGTTCATAGGCTTTTTTGTGCTCATATCAGCAATAGCTTCACTTACAGCTCTGCGCTGTGCATTTGTTGGCTCGAATGGGAGCGAAGCAAAAAATTCTCCACTGAAATCCACAGGAAGCTTTTCTGCCACCCTGCCCGTTGAAGAGGATTTTTCCCACAAAAGACCCATCTGCAGCAACAGAAGCTCTTCAAAAATGAGCCTTCTCTTTGCAGCTTTAAGCTCCTCCTCGCTTTCAGGGAAATGCATTGCCTTAAGCGCCTTGCCAAAGGGCATAAGACGATATTTCTTTATTAAATATTCGGGTATAATCTCAGGAATGGTGTCACCAAGCTGCTTAAGAGCAGCTTCCACAATGCGCTCTGTCACCTTCGAGGGAAGGGCAGAGGTTGCCTTATATATGGGTCTGATTCTCTGCTTATCTCCTGCCTTTTCAAAACGGGGAGAAAGCATTGTTTTAGCTCCATATTTATCCTCGGTAACCTTGCCGAAGAAAAGATATTCTTCGTTTTCCTTAAGCTGATCTTTAACATATTTGTTGTTAAAGAAAACAATGTGCATATAATCCGTTCCGTCGGCAATGGCAGTTTTCACAAGGATTCTGCCTCCGTTTATCTTTACAACTGATGGGACCTCTGCAACAATTGCCCTCAGGCACACATTTTCATTCAGCTGTGCATCTCTTATGGGAGTAACGAAATGCCAATCCTCATAAGCACGGGGATAATTTCGCAGAAGCTCACCAACGGTGTAAATGCTCTGCTTTGCAAAAACCTTTGCACGAGCCTCGCCTACGCCCTTGAGATATTGAATTTTTGAATCAAGTGTGAGCATCCTGCCACCTCCCGCGAAATTACTTTAAAACTATTATATAATATATTCTTCAGGATAACAACAAAAAAATAATTACGGTACAATCAAAGACTGTACCGTAATTTTCTGTTATTTATGCCACAACCTCAAATGGGAATTCATCCTCTGTGAAGCCTAATGTGTAGGCAACTCTGATGGGAAGCTCGTAGTTATTTACTGTTTCACCTTTTCTGATGAAGTTCTCTGAGCCGTAAACGAAAACAGGAACATTCACACCTGAATGTGAGCCTGAGGTGAACACATATTTATCACCATCAAGAGTGATGGCGCCTGTTTCATGGTCTGCTGTAACAATAACAAGTGTTTCACCATCAAGAGCTGCATATTGGAGAGCATAGTCAATAGCTCTGTCAAAGGACTCCACAGCCTCCATCATATTTGCGTCCTCATTGCTGTGAGAGTGCTTGTCGATGTGTGCACCCTCAACCATAAGGAAGAAGCCCTCCTCGGAGTCATCGAGGATATCAATAGCCTTAACTGTCATCTGTTCAAGGGTTGGCGTTTCGCTGTCGGACTGTTCAAGTGTCCACAAGGCATTGTTGAACTGCGCAAAGCTTCTGCCTCCCTCGGGAAGAGCCATCATTTCAGCATAGGTTGAAACAAACTCAAAGCCTGTTGATTCTGCCATTGCCTCGGAAACATATCCGTTTGAAGCACCCCAAATAAGGTTGAAGCCTGAATTGAGCTGGTCGTTTGAGATTGCTTCTGCTCTGCCTCTGTCACTTTCGTGGGCAGAGAACGAGGCTGGTGTTGCACCTGAGGTTTCGTCTGTGGTGATAACGCCTGTAAGCATTCCCCTTTCAGCACAAAGCTCTGTAATGCTCTTGGGATATGAGAAGGTGGCTGTAAGGTCTGTCATGTAAACACCGATTGCACCGTTTGATGTTCTTTCTCCAACAGCAAGAGCTGTGCCGCCTGCAGCACTGTCTGTAACGGAGCTTGAAAGTGAACGGGTCTTTGAAGAGCCTCTGAAATCAACAGCCTCCATTGCAAGAGGAATGTTCTTTTCAGCCTTTGTCTTTTCAAGATGGTTGGAGCCCATTCCGTCACCAATCATAAAGATAACATTTTTGATTTCACCATTGAAATAATCTGCTGCCGTTGTTGTTTCAGACGGTGTGAAAATACCGAAAGTAAGACCAAAGGACATAATGATACTCATAATAATAGAGGTCAATTCTGCCCAGAAGGATGATGCATAAGCCATCATTTTTATCACCTCAAAATAATTTATAAAATTATAATATTACAAATATTACCTAAAATCAAGGAATTTTCCAAACTGTTATGAAAATCGCACAGCAATTTTTGCGTATTCCGAGGGAGTCATTCCCGAAACTCTTTTGAAAACTGTTGTGAAATACTGCGATGTATTGAAGCCGAGCCTCTCGGAAATCTCGGTGAAATTATAATTTTCCTCTCGGATGAGCTCCTTTGCACGGTCAATCTTCAGGCGTGTGAAATAATCCATGACTCCACAGCCCATCTGCTGACGGAAAATCTTTTTCACCACAGAGGAGGAAAGATTGAATTGTTCAAGGATATCCTTGAATTCCAGCTTCTTCTCCACATTCGCCGAAAGATAATCTGTTATCTGCGCAAGAAGGTCGTTATTCTTATTGACCTTCACCGGCTCTATATCGATATTCTCCCTTATGAGACGGATAAGCAGCTGCTCAAGGCTGATTTTAATCATCTGCTGTCCACCGAAGCCACCCTCACGGGTTATTTCCATAACACTTGTGTATGGATTCCCCAATGGTGTTGAGAATGCTCCCGATGCCTCCCTGACAATAGTGCCGAGCAATGCCCTCTCCTTTTCGCCGAGAGTGATAACCTTTCCCGCAATGTTCATAAGCTCCTTTGCACTGCAATCGAAGGAAACAATAACCGAGTTTGCTGCCCTCTTGCCGTCACATCGGATATTGTGAAATTCATTTGGCTTGTGCAGATACATCTGCCCTGCCTCAAGCTCAATCTCAGAAGCACCTGCTGTGATAAAAAGGTTCTTTTTGTCTGCATACACAAGCTCCCAGAAATCGTGTACCTCACCCGAATATGCAAAATCCTTGGCATATTCAAAATAATGTATGGTGTAAATTCCATCCACCACCACGGGAGATTCAAGCTGTGTTTTGATATAATCCATAACCATCACCAAAACTATTGTAATTGCCCACAAAGAAAAATGCAACCGAAATTATAAAAATAACAACAGATTTTATAACATTAATGGGGTTTTATGTGTTAAAATAGACCCGAAAACAAACAAAGGAGAGAAAATGTATGGATAAAATTCAGTTCGGTACAGGTGGCTGGCGTGCAGTTATCGGTGAAGACTTCACCCTTCAGAACATCCGCCGCGTCGCAAAGGGCATCTGCCTTCTTATGAAGGAAGAAAACAAAACAGACAGACCCGTTATCATCGGCTATGACAGGCGCTTTCTTTCCGAAACAGCAGCAAAGTGGGTTGCCGAGGTTCTGGCACACAACGGAATCACCGTGTGGATTATGGAGCGTTCTGCCCCCACACCACTTGTTATGCACACTGTAAAGAAAAAGGATTTGTGGTTCGGTATAGAAATCACTGCAAGCCACAACCCTGCAAACTATAATGGTATTAAGCTTTTCACTCACCAGGGCAGAGATGCCTCAGTTGAAGTAACACAGCGCCTTGAAGAGATCATTGCAGATATCGATGAGGTGGAATATCTCAATTTCAAGGAGGCAACAGAGAAATCCCTTGTGCAGTTCCTTGACAATCCCTTCAACGATTTCCTTGATGATATTCTTGATTTGCTTGATGTGAAGGCTTTAAGAACCAGAGGTCTGCGTGTGCTGTTTGACTCCATGCACGGCTCGGGTACATATCCCCTTCTTGTTATTTTCCACACAGCACGCTGCACAATTGACACCATCAACACCAATAAGGATGCATATTTCGGCGGCGTTATGCCTGCACCGTCTGAAAAGAGTCTTTTTGCTCTTAAGAATTCCGTTCTCAATGGTGGCTACGATTTAGGTATTGCCATGGACGGTGACGGAGACAGACTTGGCATCATTGATTCAAATGGTGAATATATCAACGCAAACGAAACACTTTGCCTTCTCTATTATTACCTTGTGAAATACAAGGGCTGGAAGGGTCCCGTTGTCAGAAACCTTGCAACAACTCATATGCTTGACAGAATCGCAGAAAGCTTTGGCGAAAAGTGCTATGAGGTACCCGTTGGCTTTAAATACATCTCTTCAAAAATTGATGAGGTGGATGCGGTGCTTGGTGGCGAAAGCTCAGGTGGTCTCACTGTAAGAGGTCACATTCACGGCAAGGATTCTGTTTACGCAGCATCTCTCTTTGCAGAAATGGTAAGCGTTACAGGAAAAACACCATCACAGCTTATAAGCGAGCTTCGCAAGGAATATGGCGAATTTGTTATGGTTGAAGATGATATGAGCTTTGATCCGGCAATGAAGAGCGCTGTTCATAAAATTCTTATTGAGGATAAACGCCTCCCGAAATTCAGCGATGAAATCATAAGAGTAAATTATGAGGACGGATGCAAAATTTATTTCAAGGATGGCTTTGTTATCTGCCGATTCTCAGGCACAGAGCCACTTCTCAGAATCTTCGCCGAAAGCACAAGTGCTGTAAGAGCAAAGGATTATATCAATACAGTTAAAGAATTTCTCTTTTAAAAAAGCAGCAGTCGAAGGACTGCTGCTTTCTAAATTCAGAACACAAAAATTCTGTGCCGCATTGCACTTATATGCTTCACAAAAACAGATTTACTTAAAGCTTGTTTTGTGTTAAAATAAGAAAAAAGAATTAAAGAGTGGTTTTATGAATATAATTTTAATTGGTATGCCCGGTTGTGGCAAAAGCACAGTTGGTGTTCTTCTTGCAAAAAGTCTCCTTTGTGATTTTGTTGACACAGACCTTATAATTCAGAATAAATACAAGAAAAGCCTATGCGAAATAATAAATGAAGATGGTCTTCAGGGCTTTAAGGACAAGGAAAACACTGTGCTTCGTGAGCTTTCAGTGAAAAATTCTGTTATTGCCACAGGTGGCAGTGCTGTTTATTGCCCCGAGGGTATGCAAAACCTCAGGGCTGACGGCAGAGTTATTTATCTGAAGCTCTCTCCCGAAGAGATTGAAGGCAGAATAAAAAACATCAAAACCCGTGGCATTGCAATGAAGGAAGGCACCACAATCCGTGATCTTTATAACGAAAGAGCTGTGCTTTATGAAAAATATGCAGATGTGACAATCTGCTGCGAAGGCACAACCCCCGAGGATTGTGTCAACAGAATTGTAAAGGCACTGAATGAGCCGTAACAAAAAGAGATGTGTCATAGGCGTTGTACCCGTAAGGATACAACGCCAGTTTTATTCGCCTACGGCGAGTTATATTGCTACGCAGTGATATTCGGCTTATGCCGAGTGATATTCGCTTTGCGAGTTTAGGAGCGAATAAAATATCACTAAAACCGAAAGGTTTTAATATCACTTTGCCGATAGGCAAAATATCACTGTGAGACCTGTCTCACAATATCACTATAAAATATTTTTTGAGACAGTAAAACGGATGTGCAGAAATTCTACACATCCGTTTAATATTTGCTCATACCGTAGCAAGCAGGGAAATTGTAAATCACATTTTCCATTTATTAGGAGAACCTGAAACCCTTAACCTTGCTCA
>JAFODQ010000096.1 GCA_017380615.1 Clostridia bacterium
CAAACACAAGCAGATCGTTCGGCTGCGCGTTCTTCTCAACAACGCTCTTTTTGTCGGCCGCAGAGGCTGTTGTAACAACACGAAGTGCACGCTTGTTTGAGGTGCCGTCTGTAAGGTTTTCAACCTTGTATAAGAAGGGGGACATGAAATATGGCTCAGTTAAGCAAAAAGGATAATGCACTTCAGGCAATAAAGTTTGCACTTTTCTCTGCATCTGCAGGAATAATTCAGGTGGCAACCTTCACAGTTTTGAATGAACTTGTAGTGCCGAATATTCACATTGAAAATGAGATGTTAAAGAACATCTTAAGTGCCGAATATGGTGTTTGCTATCTTATTGCTCTTGTGATGTCTGTTTTGTGGAATTTCACCTTTAACAGAAAATTCACCTTCAAGTCTGCAACAAATGTGCCCGTGGCAATGCTTAAGATTTTTGCGTTCTATTGCGTTTTTACTCCGATTTCAACAATCATCGGCGAAACAGTGACACGCTCCACAAGCTGGGAGTTTGCAGAATATATCGTTCTTGCCTGCACTATGGCAACAAATATGGTAACAGAGTTCCTTTATTGCCGCTTTGTTGTTTATAAGGACAGCATGAATACAAATGACATTGCAAAAAAGGAAAAAGAAAATGCCACAAAATGAATTCAATAAGGATAAAAAAGATATCCGCCTTTGTCCGGCTTCGCGTAAGTGTGGCGGCTGTCAACTGATGAACCTTTCATACGAGGAACAGCTGAAATACAAGCAATCTAAGGTTGTGAGGCTTTTAGGCTCCTTTCACAGAGTTCTGCAGATTAAGGGAATGGAATCACCATTTCATTACAGAAACAAGGTGCAGGCAGCCTTCGGCAGAACAAGAGGAGGAGAAATTATCTCCGGTGTGTATCAGTCAAGCACTCACAATATTGTGAAAACAGATTCCTGTCTTATTGAGGATGAAAAAGCAGATGAAATAATTCTCACCATAAGAAGGCTTGTTAAAAGCTTTAAGTTAACTGTCTATGATGAAAAAAATTCAAGGGGATTTCTCCGTCACGTGCTTGTGAAAAGAGGCTTTCAGACAAATGAGATTATGGTTGTGCTGGTTACCGGCACACTTGTTTTTCCATCCAAAAATGATTTTATAAAAGCTCTTCTTAAGGCACATCCTGAAATAACAACAATTGTTCAGAATATAAACAATAAATTCACAAGCATGGTGCTTGGTGAAAAGGAAACTGTGCTTTACGGAAACGGATATATTGAAGATGTGCTGTGCGGCAAACGCTTCCGGATTTCACCGAAATCCTTTTACCAGATAAATCCTGTGCAGACAGAGGTGCTTTACGGAAAGGCTGTTGAGTTTGCACAGCTTACAGGTAGGGAAAGGGTTATTGATGCTTATTGTGGTATCGGAACAATCGGCATCGTTGCATCTGACAAAGCAGGCGAGGTAATAGGATGCGAGCTGAATGCTGATGCTGTTTCAGATGCCCGTGTGAATGCTAAAATCAACAATGTGGAAAACATAAAATTCTTTTGTGCGGATGCAGGAGAGTTTATGTTGGGAATGAAGGATGCAGGGGAGAAATGCGATGTTCTCTTTATGGATCCGCCAAGAGCGGGAAGTGATAAGAAGTTTTTGTCTTGTGCTGTCAGTCTTTCTCCCGACAGAATTGTTTATATTTCCTGCAACCCCGAAACACAGCAAAGAGATTTGTTTTATCTCACTAAAAACGGATATAAGGTAAAGAAAATTCAGCCTGTGGATATGTTTCCGTTTACAAATCATGTGGAGACGGTTGTGCTTTTATCAGCCAAAGAGTGAAATTATTTATTTAATGTGAAATAGGGAGAGCTCCGGCTCTCCTGTTTTTTAGTTTCGTATAATTCCCGTAAAATTCACAAAATTTTCCCGAAAGCCTTGACTAAATTATACAATAGTTATAAAATTATAATATATAAAGCTATTCTTGAGAGAAGGTGGATTTATGGAAGGCTTATTGTATATTTCCTTTAATGCCTTTTGTATTGCAGAGCTCCTTATGATTTTTGGGAAAATCTGTAAGGGTGTTGATAAACGCATAGGGCAGGTTATGCTTGCCTGGTTTATAGTTGCCTCTGTAATTCTTCTTTCAAGCGATATGGTCTGGGGCGTATTTGAATATTACATCGGATGGGACAAGCATCCCGCCGCATCCTTTGCAGTTAACAGTGTCTATCATATCTTTACGGGTGTTGTGGCTTATTTATGGTTTTTATTTAGCGAAAGTGAGCAGAACTCAAGACTTGTAAAAAGCAAGAAAGGCATTCTTTTAAGTATGCTGCCACTCTTTATATTGATTAATCTTGTTGTTGGCTCAAATGCAAATCATTGGGTTTTCTATATTGATCCCGTAACAGGAGAATATCAAAGAGGTAAGTTCTATTTTGCGATGATAGTTATCTGCGCCTTCTACATTGCACTGACCACAATCAAGGCTTTTGTGAAAGCCTTCAGAAAAGAAAATTACCTTCGTAAAAATCAGCTTCTGGCACTTGCATCCTTTGCGTTATATCCTATTTTTGCGAGTGTGCTGCAGGTTCTGTTCGTGGGCTCACCGATGATCAGTGGTGGTATTGCCTTTGCTGTGCTTCATGTTTACATCAACTCCCGTGAGCTTCTCATTTCCATTGACCCGATGACACAGCTCAATAACAGAACTCACATGGAGGATTTCCTTGATGGCAAAATGAAATCCAAGCCTGAAAATAAAGAGCTTTATGTTTTCATTATGGATCTTGATTATTTCAAGCAAATCAACGATGAATATGGTCACCTTGAGGGTGATGCGGCAATCGTGATTGCTGCTGATACAATTCGCAGCATTGTTAACAGAACAGATTATTTTGCCTGCCGATATGGTGGCGATGAGTTTGTGATTATCTGTGAAACCAACAAGGATTTCAAGCCAAAGGAATTTCTTAACCACATTAACGAGTGTCTTGCTGAAAATACAAAGAAGCATGGCAAAGAGTACAAGCTTAAATTCAGCGTGGGCTATAAGCGTTATTCAAAGGACTATGCCGATGTGCAGGATTTCCTCAAGGCTGCAGACGAAGGACTTTATATGATAAAAAACTCAAGAGAGCCATTGGCATTAAAGTAAGCATATAAGATAAGGCGTTGTGTTTATAAGAATACAACGCCAATTTTATTTAAAAATTTAATAAAAAAGGTTGACTATAAAAAACTATAGTTATAAAATTATAGGGAATTTTATTTACGGAGTGATACTGATGATTAAAATCGGTCTTTACGGCTACGGAAACATTGCTCGTGGCGTGGAATGTGCTGTTAAGCAGAATAGTGATATGGTTGTTACTTGTGTTTTCACAAGGCGTGATCCTTCAACAGTAACCACCATTTCGGGTGCAGCTGTTTATAAAGCTGATTCAATTCTTTCCCATAAGGATGAAATAGATGTTCTTATTATGTGTGGTGGCTCTGCAACAGATTTACCTGAGCAGACACCTGCAATGGCAAAGCATTTTAATGTTGTGGACAGCTTTGATACACACAAGAATATTCCAATGCATTTTGAAAACGTTGACAAAGCTGCCAGAGAGGGTGGCAATGTTGGTGTTATCTCTGTGGGCTGGGACCCCGGAATGTTCTCTCTTAACAGACTTTACGGAAGCTGTATCCTCACAGATGGTGCAGATTATACCTTCTGGGGCAAGGGAGTCAGCCAGGGTCATTCAGATGCCATAAGAAGGGTTGAGGGTGTCCTTGATGCAAGACAATATACCATTCCTGTGGAGGAAGCTCTTGATGCTGTAAGAAGTGGCTCACAGCCACAGCTTACAACACGCCAGAAGCACACAAGAGAGTGCTTTGTTGTTGCAAAAGAGGGGGCTGACCTTGCGAGAATTGAAAAAGATATTGTAACAATGAAAAACTATTTTGATGAATATGATACCACAGTTCATTTTATTTCTCAGGAGGAGCTTGACCGTGACCATAAGGGTATTCCCCACGGTGGCTTTGTTATAAGAACAGGCAAAACAGGTGCAAATCTTGAGCATAACCATGTTATTGAATATAGCCTTAAGCTTGATTCGAATCCTGAGTTTACATCTTGTGTGATCACAGCCTATGCCCGTGCTGCCTACAGAATGGCACAGGAGGGTATGAGTGGTTGTAAGACAGTGTTTGATATTCCACCTGCATATCTTTCAAGCAAGAGCGGGGAAGAATTAAGAAAAGAAATGCTATAATAAAGAAAAAATGGTACGAAGCAAATTCGTACCATTTTTCTTTTTTACATACCCTTTTTGATTTCTCCGGCTTTTTTGAGTGATGCTTTTGCAATGGCTGGACCAACCAGCTCGTAAACAAGCGTGCCACAGAGAATAACCGTTCGTATCTGTGTTGCATATTCAGGAACAACAGAGGAGGCTGCAAGGGAAAGACCGATTGCCACACCTGCCTGGGGCACGAGTGCAGGTCCAAGATATTTTCTGATGTTTTTGTCGGCTTTGCAAATTGTAGCACCAAGCGATGCACCAAACATCTTTCCGAGTACACGCACAACAATGTAGATGATTCCCACAACACCGACTGCAGGCAAAACAGAAAGCTTAAGCTCAGCACCGGATGCCACGAAAAACAGCATGAAAATCGGTGGGGTGATTTTATCAGAAAGCTTCATGATGTGGTTAACATCAGGTGAGAAATTTGCAATTACGGCACCCATTGCCATGCAAAGCAAAAGTGATGAGAAGCCACAAAGAGCTGAAAGACCAAGACCAATGAAAATAAATGCAATGGTCAGTGAAAGTCTGTTGCCATCCTTCTTGAATGCCTTGAGCGGCAGCAGGAAAATAAAACCGAGAATTGCGCCCACAACAAGCGCACCGCCGATTTCAATAATGGGACGCAGAATTAAATCGGAGGTCTTTGTGCTTCCTCCTGAAAGTGCAGTTGCAGCGGCAACAGCGATTGAGTACATTATAAGAGCGGTTGCATCATCAATTGCAACAACGGAAAGAAGAGTCTCGGTAACAGGTCCGCGAGCCTTGTACTGCTTGATAACCATGATTGTTGCAGCAGGTGCGGTGGCAGCCGCAATGGAACCGAGCACAAGCGCAAACGGCGCATCATAGCCTGCAATTATGAGAGCAACAGCAACAAAAACAACAGCAAAAAGCGATTCGAAGGATGCAATAACAATTGGTGTTGCACCCACACGTTTGAAATATGAGATTTTGAATTCATTGCCGATTGAGAAGGCGATGAAGCCAAGAGCTGCATCGGAAATGATTGATGCAGAGCTGAGAAAATCTTCGCTAAGAATGCCCAGTACACTTGGTCCCAGCAGAAGACCGGCAAGAAGATAGCCCGTAACATTTGGGAGCTTAATCAGTTTCACGAGTCTGCCCAATGCCATGCCTGCAAAAATCATTACTGAAAGGCAGATGAATGTGTTTAAAGAAAGATTCTGAAACATTACAGTGAAATTCCCTCCACATAATCTATGGGGAGTGTGAACAGAATGCCTGTGTCAGGCTTATCAAGACCACCTGTAACATCATTAACGATTCTGGAGATTCTTTCAACATCCTCGTCCTTTGCAACCATAATGATTGTTTTGTTTTCCTTGTGGGTTGGAGTGAGAAGGCTTCTGAGTGACATAAGGAAATACATATCCTCGTGGTCATGCTCGATAAGCTCCTGCACCATACCTTTGCTGTCGATGATTGTAGCACCACAGATCTTGTTTTCGGAAAATTCCTCAAGCAATTCCTCAAGGCACTCCGTTTTGTTAAGAATTATTGTAACAAGCTTCATAAATATCCCCCTTGTTTTATTCTGCTGTAATTGTAGCACTCGGAAAAAATCATTTCAATGATAAAACCTACAATTATAATAGGTATATACAAATATTTTTTGTAATAAATTGAAAAAGAAGAATTTATGTGATATATTAATCCCAAAGGAGATGAATATATATGCTTAAAAAATGTTTATCTGTTTTGTTATGCTTGATTTTAGCCTTCAGTGCTTTTGCAACAACGGTTGCTGCTGCACAGGTGCAGGGTGAAATATCTGATTTGCCCCTTGTTATGGTGGCGGGTTACAGCAGCCCGGAGCTTGTTATGACCGACGAGGATGGTAACAAGACTCAGGTGTGGGGTCTTAATATGGATTCCGTTCTCAGCAGAGTCCTCAACAGAATTGTTGATATCGGAAAGGGTCTTGTGATGACGCTTGACGGTAACGCTCAGTATCTTGGTAAGGTGGTTGGTGAAGAGCTTGAGCAGGAGCTTGAGTATATGAAGCTCAACCCCGACGGAACGAGTAAATATAATGTTACCGTTGCCAATCCCGAAACCATGGATAAGAATATGAAGCATATTCTCGAAAACGGTCTTCCTGAGGAATATATAAATGAACGAGCAGTTATTGATGAAATTGCCGGGAAATATGTTGACCCCGAGTATATTTACTGCTACCAGGCAGACTGGAGAATGGGTATCATTGAGTGTGCAGAAGAGCTTGACAGACTCATTGAAGATATCAAAGTGATTACCGGTAAGGATAAGGTTAATCTTATTGCAGTTTCTCATGGTGGTCAGATAACAGCAGCATATCTTTCTCTTTATGGTCACAAGCAGAGTGTCAATAATGCAGTGCTTACAGTTCCTGCAATTGGTGGTGCTGTGCTCGCCTATGATATTATGAGTGGCAATGTTCATCTTGATGAGCACACACTTGTTTATTACCTCCAGCACGGCTTTATTGCAGAGGGTGAGTATGAGTGGCTTGTTGAGGCACAGCAGCTTGGCTTCCTTGATGAGGTTATTGAAGAGCTTCTCCCGTATGTTTATAATGTTATAGGCAATTTCGGTAGCATTTGGGATTTCATTCCAAACGAGGATTATGAGGATGTCAAGGCAATGCACCTTGACCCTGAAATTCACGCGGGTATTATTGCAAAAAGTGACGCTGCTCACGAGCTTACAGCCAATATGCACGAAAGCCTTCAAAAATGCAGAAATGAATATGGTATCAAGGTGAGCATCATTGCAGGTACGGGTGTACCTTCTGTTTCAGGTGCTCAGAGAAATTCCGATGCGATTATCGGCACAAACGATTCCACAGGAGCTCTTTGTGCTCCTTATGGTCAACGCTTTGGTGATGGCTACACAGGTGCAAAGCAAGCGTGTGATGATCCATCACATGACCATGTTTCACCATCCTTTGAGATTGACGCCTCCTGTGCATATCTTCCTGAGCACACCTGGTTTGTGGATGAGCTTTTTCACGGAATGACTTTTAAGGATGATTATTCAAAAACTCTTGCTTTTACATTGCTTCTCACAGATGAAATAAAGGATGTTCATTCAAACCCCGAATATCCTCAGTTCAAGGAATCAACAAATGCAACAAATGCAGTTTTTGCAACCTTCAACAGCAGCCCTTACGGATATATCAGTGCAGCAGATGATTACATAATCATTAAAAATATTTCAACACAATATCCCGTGAGAATAACATCTGTTACAGTTAACGGAGCAGACCTTGTTATTCATTCTCTTGGCGTTAAGGAGCTTCAGCCGGGAAAGGAAATCAAGCTTGAATTCACAGGCAGCCTTCCGCAGGCGAGCAATGCACTTATGCAGGTGGAAATAAAATATGAGCTTGTTGGTAACACACTTGCTTCCATAGGCAGTAAGCGCTTCAATTTCAAAATAATGAACGGTGAGGCTGTTGAGTACAATGAGGCTCAACCCTTTGTGGATGCTGATTTTGCCATGGGTTATGATCAATTTATGCCCGAAGATACGAGCAATATCCTGACCAATATCGGTCTTTCGAATTTTGTCAGCTTTATATTTGATCTTATTTATTCATTGATGCTTCAGTTTGGTCTGGGCTCGTTCATAAAATAAATGAATTTGGGTATTGACTTATTGAAGAAATAGTATTATAATCTGTAATCGTCGTGGAATGTCCACGCAGATTATTTCCTTGCTCTCAAATATCAAGGAGAGCCGGAGTCCATAAGGAGGTGCAGACGATGTCAAATTACGAAACAGTCATCATCTATTCAGTAAAGAACGGTGAAGAGGCTGCAAAGGCTCTTTCAGAAAAGTTCCAGAAGATGATGGAAAAGAACGGTACAGTTGACAGCGTTGACGAGTGGGGTAAGCGCAGACTTGCATATCTCATCAACGATGAAGAAGATGGTTACTATGTTCTTTACAATCACACTTGCGACGCAGCTTTCCCTGCAGAGCTTGAGCGTGTTCTCGGTATTACAGAGGGCGTTCTTCGTTCAATGGTAATTAAGAAATAAGAGGTGTGAAATATGCTTAATTGCGCAGTAATCATGGGCAGACTTACAGCTGACCCTGAGCTTCGCCAGACACCCTCCGGTGTTGCTGTAACAAGATTTTCAGTTGCAGTTGATCGCGGATATGTAAAAGCAGGCGAAGAAAGAAAGGCAGACTTCATCAATGTTGTTTGTTGGAGACAGACTGCTGAATTTGTTACAAGATATTTTTCAAAAGGTTCTATGATTGCAGTTCAAGGCTCAATCCAGACCGGTTCATACGAAAAAGATGGCGTTAAGCGTTCCACCTTTGAAATTGTTGCAGATAATGTAAGCTTCTGTGGTTCAAAGAGTGAATCAGGCTCAAATGGTGCTCCAAGAGCAACCGAAACAGCTCCATCTTTCTCAAACGGTAATGTAGATGATTTTTCAGCACTTGCTGATGATGACGACTTACCATTCTAACAGGAGGTAATTAGATTATGGCATACGATAAGGCTGATCGCCGTCCCAACAAGAAGGGCCGCAAAAAGGTTTGCGCTTTCTGTGTTGAGAAGGTTGAGAAAATTGATTATAAGGATGCTGCAAAGCTTCGTCGCTACACATCCGACAGAGCAAAGATTCTCCCTCGCCGTGTAACAGGCACATGTGCTTACCACCAGAGAGAGCTCACAACAGCTATCAAGAGAGCAAGAATGATTGCTCTTCTTCCATACACAGCTGACTAATTTGCTACACAAAGAGTGTCGAGAAATCGACACTCTTTTTTTATGTAAAGAAAGCAGTATCGATTTTTCGATACTGCTTTCTGATTTATATTTCACTGTTATAAAATGCCTCTTTAAACCACACATCCTCAACCTCAAAGCTTTTCCCGTTCAGGTAATCCAGGATTCCTGCTTCAGTTTCAAAGTCAAAGGCTAATTTGTATGAGTAAAGGAATTGCTTTTTGTAGCCACCGAATTGCTTGTTCTGTGCATTGGTGCCATATTTTCCGTCGCCGAGAAGTGGTGTGCCAAGGTGTGAGAAGCTTGCTCTTATCTGGTGCGTTCTTCCCGTGAGAAGCTCAACCTCCACAAGTGAAAGACCGTTTTTGTGTCCAAGCACATGGTATTTTGTGGCGATTTCTTTAGATTTGTCTGTTGATTTTTCGCTGATATAAACCTTGTTCTGCTTCTCATTCTTTTCAAGATAGCCTTTGATAATACCCTCGGACTTTTTAAGCTTTCCGATAACAACACAAAGATATAATTTGTGAAGCTCTCTGTTTTTAAGCTTTTCATTGAGTATGCGCAGGGACTCGGCATTTTTAGCGGCAATGATAATTCCACAGGTGTTTCTGTCTATTCTGTTTACAAGCGCAGGAGCAAAGCTCATTTCACCCTCGGGCTTGTATTCGCCCTTTTCATAAAGATAACGCTTTATTCTTGTTATTGCTGTGTCTGTATAGTTATCCTCGTCGGGATGAGATAGAATTCCTGCAGGCTTATCCATAAGAAGAATGTTGTCATCTTCATAGACAATTTTAATATTCTTTCCTGCATTAAGAAAATCATATTTGGGTTTAACTGCCTCAAAGAATTCATCGTTAATGTAAAGAGAAACAAGGTCATTTTCTTTTAATCTGTATGAAATCTCGGAGCGCTTGTTGTTAACCTTGATTCTTTTGCTTCTGATGTATTTATACATAAGAGCCTGGGGGAGAAGGGGAAAGGATTTTGTGATATACTTATCAAGCCTTTGCCCGGCATCGTTTTTGTTGATGTAGAATTCTCTCATTTTGCTTCAAGCTCCTGTGCGATTTTTTCAAGCTTTTTAAAGCGTCTGCTTATGGCAGAACGCGAAAGGGGAGGAGTCATCATCTGACCCAGCTCGTCAAGTGAGGTATCGGGGTTTTCAAGACGCAGTGTGCAAAGCTGTGATAAATCCTTTGTCATATCTTCAAGAGATATTTTTTTAAGAATTTCTTCAATAACAGCAACCTGCTTGAGACCTGCTTCAATTGACCTGCTCATGTTTGCAGCTTCAAAATTGGAGCGTCTGTTAATCTGGTTTTTGATATCCTTCATAGCACGGGTTCGCACAATTTCCATGAAAGCGTTGTTTGCACCCATTGAGCCGATGAAATCCTCCACAGATTCAGCTTCCTTGCTGTAAACAACAAAGCTGTTATTTCTGATGATTTTTTTGCACTTGAGACCCATATCACCGATAATCTGTACAAGGTCATCGCAAAGCTTAGCTTTTGCAACGGTGAATTCGATGTGGTAATCCTTTTCAGGGTCGGTTATGCTGCCACATACAAGAAATGCGCCACGCAAAAAAGCTCTTGAACAACAGTCGTCATTTGTCTGCTCAAGATTTGACAGATTTATTCTCAAGGCAAGCTCTTTGCCTGTGTATCCAAAGAAATTAAGAATCTTCAACCTGTCTGCTCTGTCAGGGATATATATTTTGTAATTGCCTGCCTTTGTCACATCCGTTGTGGGTGTGATACCGGTTAAATCTCTTATGAATGAAGAGTATCTTTCGGCAACCTCTTTGGATTCGGTCATCAGCGAAATTTCAGTGATACCGAAGGCTCGTCCGTACAAAAGCATACCGAAAGCCTCTGCCTTGTAGCAACAGGCAGAGGAGATGTTTTGCGTAAGTTCATTTTTAACATCAGCGGAAAATGACATGGTTTACCTCAATACTATAACCTCCGGCTCAAGTGTGATGCCGGTTTCGTTTTTTACTGTTTGCTGAATATAATCAATAAGTGAGAGAATATCAGTTGTTGTGGCATTGCCCTTGTTTATAACAAAGCCTGCGTGCTTTTTGCTGACCTGTGCGCCACCAACAGATTTCCCTTTAAGGTTGCATTTCTCGATAAGTGCACCTGCAAAGTTTCCTTCGGGACGCTTGAAGGTGCTGCCTGCGCTTGGAAATTCAAGGGGCTGCTTATCCTTGCGTCTGCCAAGAAAATCATCCATTCTTTCCTTGATGTTTTCCTTGGTGTCGGGTTTAAGCTCAACCTTACCACCTAAAATGATGCATCCACTCTTCTTGTACGCAGAGTGTCTGTACGAAAATTCTGCTGCAGAATTACGGATTGTTTCAACTCTCATATCAGGAGTGAGGTGTGTGATTTCTGTGATAACATCCTTCATTTCACCACCGTAGGCGCCTGCGTTCATGAAGATTGCACCTCCGCAGGTTCCGGGGATACCGAAAGCAAATTCAAGACCGCTCAAGGAGCTTTCCAGTGCAAAGCGGCAAAGTGCTGTGAGTGGTGTTCCCGCTGAAAATGAGATTAAGTTCCCATCCTGCTCTATGGACGACATATTGCTTCCGATTATAATCACAGCCTTGTTGATTCCTTCATCGGGAACAATGATGTTTGTTCCGTTTCCGAGGACAACAAAGGGTATTTCAAGCTCGGTTGCTTTGTTTATAATGTCAATGAGCTGGTTTGTGTCTGAGGGTGAAAGTCTTATTCCACATGGCCCACCTGTTTTGAAGGAGGTGTTTTTGGACATAGCTTCACCCAGGGCACAGTCACAGCCTATGCCCTGAGAATAATTATATAATTCCTGAAAATTAAATGTTGTGCTCATGCAATTTCCTTATTCGTCAAGTAATGCTGCACCGATGATACCTGCATCGTTGCCTAAAACTGCAGGAACAATATTTGCCTGCTTATCTGCGTAAACGCTGTATCTCTCTGCCTTTACAATATCACGTATTGGTCCGAGAATTTTTTCACCCTGACCACTTATACCGCCACCAACACAAACAGTCTCCGGCTGAAGTGCATTAACAATATTTGCGATACCGATAGCAACATAGTAAAGGTATCTGTCAACAACAGCCTTTGCGATGGTGTCACCTAAATCGTATGCTTCGAAGATTGTCTTACCTTCAACCATGTTAAGGTCACCCTCGCAGGTCTGCCAGAGAAGGCTGGTCTTGTTGCCTTCCATTGCCTCAACGGCCTGTGAAACAAGTGCTGTTGCTGAAGCGTATTTCTCCCAACAGCCCTTTCTGCCACAATTGCAGGGGATGCCGTCAACATTGATAACCATGTGACCCATTTCGCCACCGCAGAAGTTTGAACCACGGTAGATTTTGCCATCAATAATGATACCGCTGCCAACACCTGTGCCAAGAGTAACAGCAACAAAGTTCTTCACACCATTGCCGGAGCCTGCAACTGCCTCACCAAGTGCAGCTGCATTAGCATCGTTTTCAAGATATACTGGCTTTTTAAGTCTTTCCTCAAGCATCTGCTTTGCAGGAACATTGTTGAACTGAAGGTTGTTTGAGAACTCTATAGCACCTGTGTCCTTGTTAACTGAACCGGGAGTGCCTATACCGACTGAAACGACATCATCGTAATTGATTCCGGCGTTCATAACTGCCATGTCAACTGCTTCCTTGATTGAATCAAAGATTGCCTCTGCTGGTCGGGGAGCACGGGTTTTAACCTTGCCCCTACCGATGATTTCATTCTTTTCGTTTATAACACCTGTGGCGATGTTTGTGCCTCCAAGGTCAACACCAATTCTATACATAATATTATATCTCCTTTTTATTTATTATTAACTGAAATTTTACCACACATCAACCTCTGTGGATTGTGGCTCCATTGGCTCCATGCCGAGCTGTGTCATAAGTTCTTTTGCTGCATTGTAGCCGAGCTTCTTCTGTCTGTTGTTCATTGCAGCAATCTCAATGATGATTGCAAGGTTTCTACCCGGTTTTACAGGTACTGTTGTGGATGGTACCTTGTTGCCGAGAATTGTGATATATTCATCATCAAGACCGAGACGGTCATAAGACTTTTCGCTATCCCAGTGTTCAAGCTGAATAACCATATCAATTTTCTCTGTGACCTTAACAGAACCGATACCGAAAATGTTTCTTGCGTTTACAATTCCGATACCACGAAGCTCCACAAAGTGACGGATGTTGTCAGGGGAGCTGCCTACAAGAGTTTTGGATGAAACCTTTCTGATTTCAACAGCATCATCAGCGATGAGACGGTGACCACGTTTGAGAAGCTCGATTGCTGTTTCGCTCTTACCGACGCCACTGTCACCGAGAATAAGAATACCTTCACCATAAACCTCAACCATAACACCGTGTCGCGTGATTCTCTCTGCAAGCTCAGAATTAAGGTACGAGATGATGGTTGCCATAATCTCTGATGTGGGCTCCGAGGTGCGAAGAAGAGGTACCTCGTACTTCTGCGCAAGCTCAATCATCGCAGGCGGTGCGTCAATGTTACGGGTGAGAATTGCCACGGGTGGCTTAAGACTGAAAAACAGCTCAAGTCTTTCTCTCTGGGTTGCTTCGTCAAGCTCCTGAAGGTAGCTTGTCTCAGCAAGACCTATGAATTCCACACGTTCGCTGTCAAAGAATTTTTCATAGCCCGCAAACATAAGACCCGGACGGTTAACATCCTGTGAACGGACAACGATTTCGTTATCCGGCTTGTCAGGCATATACATAATCTCAAAGGAATGTGCTTCTATGAGTTTTCTTAATTCAACAGAGTATTTTCCTGCCAAAGAAACTCCTCCTCATAATATAATTGTATACATACAAATTCATTATAGAACAAAAATGCATTTATGCCAATACCCCAAATTAAAAAAATCAATCTATTTTTTATATAAATGTTGTTGTATGTTAAATCTAACGAAAATGACCAGCCTTTTTTGTAAAAAATGTATTGACAGATTGACATACCCGTGCTATAATCACATCACCTCTCATTGAGGGTTCTTTTTTTGTGCCCTGATTTTCTCACAGTCACAATCAAAAAGAGTTCTCTCATTGTGATGAATGGGGATAGGCTTCATTCACCGTGAGAGGGAGGCTATTCGAAAAATGGAGGTGCCGTTAGTGAGAGTAAAAATTACACTTTCCTGCACAGAATGTAAACAGCGCAATTACAACACTATGAAGGAAAAGAAAAACAACCCTGACAGGTTGGAGATGAAGAAGTATTGCAGATTCTGCAAGAAACACACTCTCCACAAGGAAACAAAGTAAGGAGGTAGCACAATGGCTGAAGAAAAGAAAGCTGTGGATACCTCAGAGGCTAAAAAGTCTAAAAAAGACAAGAAGCCCTCAAGATTCTCGCCAAAGAACATTGGTAAGGGCATTGCGCGTTTCTTCAAAGATCTCCGCGGTGAGACAAAGAAGATTGTTTGGCCCGGTCGTCAGATGGTAATCAAGAGCACAGGTATTGTTATTGCAGCAATCCTTGTTATCGGTATTGGTATCTGGGCAATCGACCTTGCACTTTCAGGTGCAACCACTGCTATCACCAGAATTGCACAGGAAACAACAACTGAAGCTGTTTCTGAGACAAACGATGAGAAGAATGAGCAGACTTCTGAAAAGGTAGAAGATACTGAGGATGAATCCACAGAATCAACAACCGCCGCATGAAACTGATTTAAAAATATCAGTATTTTCGGAGGTGTACAATGGCTATCGATGCAAGATGGTTTATAATCCATACTTATTCCGGTTATGAGAATAAGGTTGCTGAGAATATCGGCAAAATCGTTGAAAATCGTAAGATGCAGGACAAGATACTTGGTGTAAGCATTCCTCTTGAAAAAGTTGTTGAGGTCCGTGATGGAAAGACAGTTGAGATCGAGAGAAAGATTTTTCCAAGTTATGTTGTTGTTAAGCTTGCGGTTGAATACAGCGAAAAAGAGGGCGAAGAAAATGTCCTCAAGGTGCCTGATGAAACATGGCACGCAATCCGTTACACAAGTGGTGTTACAGGCTTCGTAGGTCCTGATGGAAAGCCCGTTCCTCTTACAAAAGAAGAGGTGGCTAAGTTAGGTCTTGAAGAATCTGCAGATGCTGCTTCAGGTGATGTGGTTACAGAAGTGTCCTACGCTGTGGGTGATCTTGTTACAATCACAGAGGGTCTTATGGAAGGCAACTCAGGTGTTGTTGAAACAATTGACACAGTTAATGGTACAGTTCGCGTTATCGTTTCATTTATGGGTAAAGAAGCACCTGTTGAGCTTCCGCTCAATCAGGTAAAAAAAGCGATTGACTAATCGCAGATTAAATTTGGTAATCAGCAGAAAATCTGCTGTTATATGCGGCACAAAGTGCTGCGTGTGGGAGGAGTAAGACGAGCTTCTTATTCCGCCATACCACGAATTTTGGAGGTGCAAATCATGGCTCAAAAGGTTGTAGGTTACATTAAACTACAGATTCCCGCTGGTAAGGCAACCCCAGCACCACCAGTTGGTCCTGCTTTAGGTCAGCATGGTGTAAACATCATGGCATTTACAAAGGAATTCAATGAACGCACAAAGAATGATATGGGTCTCATTATTCCTGTAGTTATCACTGTATATGCCGACCGTTCTTTCACATTCATCACAAAGACTCCACCGGCAGCTGTTCTCATCAAGAAGGCTTGCGGTATCGAAAGCGGTTCTGGTGTTCCAAATAAAACTAAGGTTGCAACAATTACCGGTGAGCAAGTAAGAAAAATCGCAGAGCAGAAAATGCCTGACCTTAATGCTGCTTCAATTGAAGCTGCTATCTCAATGGTAGCAGGTACAGCACGTAGCATGGGCGTTACTGTTGTAGATTAATGCTCCCGGGTGGGAGGTAAATCCGATTTAACCACTCTATTGGGAGGAAAAGAATTATGAAACATGGTAAAAAATATGTAGAGAGCGCAAAGCTTGTAGATAAGACAAGACTCTACGAGGTTAAAGAAGCTCTCGACCTTGCAGCAAAGACTGCAAGTGCAAAGTTCGATGAAACTGTTGAACTTCACATCCGTCTTGGTGTTGACTCTCGTCATGCTGACCAGCAGGTTAGAGGCGCTGTTGTTCTTCCAAACGGTACAGGTAAAAAGGTTCGCGTAGCTGTTTTCGCAAAGGGCGATGCTGCTAAGGCTGCAGAAGCTGCAGGTGCAGATATCGTTGGCGAGATGGATCTCGTTGAGAGAATCCAGGGCGGCTTCATGGATTTCGATGTTTGTATTGCAACACCTGACATGATGGGTCTTGTTGGTCGTCTTGGTAAGGTTCTTGGTCCTAGAGGTCTTATGCCTTCACCAAAGGCTGGTACTGTTACTCCTGATGCAGCTAAGGCTGTTGAAGAAGCTAAGGCTGGTAAGATTGAGTACCGTCTTGACAAAACAAACATCATTCACTGCCCAATCGGTAAGGCATCTTTCGGTGCAGATAAGCTTACTGAGAACGCAATGGCTCTTCTTAATGCAGTTATTAAGGCAAAGCCAGCAGCAACAAAGGGTACTTACATCCGTTCATGCGTAGTTGCAACTACAATGGGCCCTGGTATCCGTGTTAACGCTGCAAAGCTTACAGGTGCTCCTGTAGAAGAATAAAAAATACTTGACATATCAATATTGATGTGTTAAACTACTTGTGCTGTTCTAAAGACAGCAGGTGCAAATTTTGTTTAATGGTCTATACCGCCTGCCGAGGAATGTGCTTATTTACTTGTTATATTTATGAGTAACTATGCCCTCCCTCGCATTGCGGGAGGGCATTTAAATTTGGCAAAATAATGTAACGGAGGTGAATTTATTTGCCAAGCGAAAAGATTTTAGAAGCAAAAAAGGCTGAGGTTGCTGCAATCGCAGAGAGACTTCAGAATGCATGCGCAGGTGTTATCGTTGACTACAAGGGTATCAATGTTGCTGACGATACAGCTCTTCGTAAGGAACTTCGTGAAGCTGGTGTTAACTACACAGTTACAAAGAACACTATGATTGAGCTTGCTATCAAGGGCACAGAGCTTGAGGGTCTCGGTGAATGTCTCGCAGGTACAACAGCTCTTGCTACATCTGATGATGATTATGTTGCTGCTGCAAGAATCCTTTGCAAGTATGCATCAAAGCATGAGAATTTCAAAGTTAAGAGTGGTTTCCTTGATAATGAGGTTATCAGTCTTGAAAAGATCGACAGTCTTGCAAAGCTTCCATCAAGAGAAGTATTGCTCGCAACTGTTTGCAGCGTGTTCCAGGCTCCTATCGCAGCCTTTGCACGTGGCGTTCAGGCTATTGTTGATAAGAATGGCGAAACAGCAGAGGCAGCTGCTGAATAATTACTGCTGAAAACATATTAAAATAATAAGCCCGAAAGGCAATAAATTAATTGGAGGAAATTAAAATGGCATCTGAAAAGATTACTGCTATTGTTGAAGAATTAAAGACACTCACAGTTCTTGAGCTCTCAGAGCTTGTTAAGGCTGTAGAAGATGAGTTTGGTGTATCTGCTGCTGCAGCTGTTGCAGTTGCTGCACCTGTTGATGGTGGCGCTGCTGCTGTTGAAGAGAAGACAGAGTTCGACGTTGTACTTGCTGAAGTTGGTGCAAACAAGATCGCTGTTATCAAGGTTGTTCGTGAGCTCACAGGTCTTGGCCTTGCTGAAGCAAAGGCAAAGGTTGACGGTGCTCCTGCAACAATCAAGGAAGCTGCTTCTAAGGATGACGCTGAAGCTGCAAAGGCAAAGCTTGAAGAAGCTGGCGCAAAGGTTGAACTTAAGTAATTTAAGCTTTAACAACTTACTCCCCGACATAAGTCGGGGAGTTTTTATTTGACTTGAAAAGGCTTTTGTGATATATATTTATTGTATTTCGCAAAGGCGGTTTTTTTATGTCTAAAAGAGAAAGCTATACAATTGAACCAATTGCCTTTATCAGCAATGGCTACAACGAAAAGTTTGGAGTGCCTCGTCAGAGTGGATTGGCAAATAGTGTTAAATCAGTCATAACCTTCACTGAAGGCTACACGGATGAGAATTGCTTGCGTGGTATTGAACAGTACTCTCATCTATGGCTCATCTGGGGCTTTTCTGAAAATGACGGGAAGTGGTCTGCTACGGTGAGGCCGCCTAAATTAGGCGGCAATAAAAGAACGGGTGTGTTTGCAACCCGCTCTCCGTTTCGTCCTAATGGTCTCGGACTTTCCTGCGTTAAGCTTGAAGGTGTTGAAAAAAAACAAGGCTGCAATGTGCTTATTGTTTCAGGTGCAGATCTGAAAAACGGAACGCCTGTTTTTGATATTAAACCATATCTTCCTTATGTTGATTCAATTCCCGACGCGATGGGTGGATTTTCTGATGAGCATAGCAGTGACTTTTGCCGGATTTCTTTTGAATGTGAAACATTTATTCCTGAGGAAGATAAAAATCAAATTGAGGAAATTCTTTCTCTTGATCCAAAGCCACAGTATCAGACAGACGAGTGCAGGGTTTATGGATTGAGCTATAAAAACTACAACGTGAAATTTATGTATCAGGATGAAAGGATTATTGTGAAGGAGATTTCAGAGACTGAATGATTTATATTAAGCCGTCGTTTTTTGATAAATTCAGGTGCACAGCTTCAGTCTGTACAGACAATTGCTGTGTGGGATGGGAGATAGATGTTGACGAAGATACCTTGGCTGTCTATAAGCAGATGAAAGGTGAATTCGGAGACAGAGTGAGAGAAAACCTCACAAGGTCAGAGGATGGGAGCATCTGTTTCAGCCTTTGCGAGGGTGAAAGGTGCGCCTTTCTCAATAAGGATAATCTTTGCGATATCATAAATCATTGCGGTGAAAGTGGACTTTGTGATATATGCAGGGAGCACCCCAGGTTTTATGAGTGGTTTCCCGGTGTGACCGAGTGTGGACTCGGTCTTTGCTGCGAGGAGGTTTGTCGGTTGCTTCTTTGCGAGGGCTTCACTCTTGTGGCAGAAGGTGATGGTGAAGAGCTCAATGTTGAAGATAAGCAAGATATAATTGAATCAGATAAATATATATTTATCTCTGCATTCCGTGAAGCTCTTTTTGATGTGCTTTTCTCTGATGCTTCGCTTGAAGAAAAGCTTGATAAGATTATGTCTCATACGGAGAAAATGACAGGTAGAAGCCTTGTGTTACCAAGGTCGGAGGAGCTTGTTGATAGCTATATGGACACTGAGCCTATTGATGATTCATGGACGCAACATATGAAATCAATAAAAGAAGATCTTGGAAAAATCAGAGAATTTAAAATGGATTTCTTCGAGATTAATAACAATGAATATTCAAGAATTCTCGCTTATATCCTTTACAGACATCTCATAAAATCTGTTTTTGATGATGCAGTTTATGAGAGAGTCTTATTTTGCTTGAACGCATTGAAGATGATAATGATTTTTGATGTTAAGTCTTATATGGATGATGGAGTTATCACACTTCGACACAGAATCGATAATCTCAAAAGATGGTCAAAGCAGATTGAATATAGCGAGGATAACACAGATTATTTGATTTTCGGAAGTGATGGAAATGGCAAAGAAGCCTGAAAAGACCAATGCAATGCGACTTCTTGACCAGAAAAAGGTGCAATATACGGTTCACGATTATTCTCAATCGGGGATGATTGCGGGGGAGGATGTTGCAAAGGTTCTTGGTGAAGACCCTTCACAGGTATTCAAAACACTTGTGACTGTGGGCAAAACGGGACAGCACTATGTGTTTCTTGTTCCGGTGTGCAGTGAGCTTGATTTGAAGAAGGCTGCAAGCGCTGTCGGTGAAAAATACATTGAAATGATAAAATCCAAGGATTTGCTGGGACTTACAGGGTACATTCACGGAGGCTGTTCGCCGGTGGGTATGAAGAAGATTTTTCCAACAACCATTGATAGTTCTGCACAGCGACTTGACAAAATATTTTTCAGTGCAGGGAAAATCGGTTTGCAGCTGGAGGTTCAGGTGGCCGATATTGAAAAAGTAATAAAATATCAGTTTGCAGAAATTTGCTAAAAAAAGAGAAGGGATGACACCCTTCTCTTTTTTCATAATATATTTTTGATTTCTGCCAGCTTTTCAACTGTATATGTAGGCTTGATTTCAGGTGGGGCTGTCGCTCCGTTAGGGTTAAACCAGATTGTTTCGATTCCGAAATTGTTGCCGCCCATTATATCTGCAGAAATGTTATCTCCAATAAGAATCAACTCTTTTTTTTCGGGATAACCAAGCTTGCTGTAACAATAATCAAAGAATCTTAAATCGGGCTTCTGGATACCGATGTCTTCTGAAAGGAACAGCTCTTTGAAATATTTATCATATTTACCGATTTTAACTCTGCTTTCCTGAACAAAACGGAAGCCGTTTGAGACTACATATAAATCATATTTTGGGTGGAGATAATCAAGCAGCTCATAAGCGCCCTCGACGGGATATGCACCACGGGCAACACCATTCTCAAATTCTTCTTCAATTATTGTTCCGTCATATTCAATTCCAAGCTTTGCAAGAATTATATTCCAACGATTTGCTCTGAGATAGGGCTTGTCGATATCACCATTTTCGAGTCTTTTCCATATCTTAACATTTTCAGTTATAAATGTCTCGAAAACATTCTCATTATATTCAAAGCCCAGCTTCTCAAAAATGTCCATAATGGAGTGCCGGGCGCATTCATTGAAGTCGATTATTGTATTATCAAGGTCAAGAAGAACAATCTTTTTCATTTCATCACCTTTTAAAACAGGGGCTGTGTGTACAGCCCCCATATAGATTAAAGTAAACCTGAAATTTTATCTGCAATATTGTCAAGCCATTCACCATCAAACAGCTCGATTGCACCTGCATCAACAGCTGCAGCAAGCTTATTGTTGATGGGGATTTGTGAAACAGTGTCCACATTGTGCGCAGCAGCAATTTCCTCAATGTGGCTTTCGCCGAAGATTGAGTGCTTCTTGCCACAATCAGGGCACTCAAAGTATGCCATGTTCTCTGCCAGTGCGAGAATCGGAATGTTCATAAGGTTTGCCATCTTAACAGCCTTTTCCACAATCATGCCGACAAGCTCCTGTGGTGATGCAACAATAACGATTCCATCAACGGGAATGCTCTGGAAAACTGTGAGGGGGACATCACCCGTGCCGGGTGGCATGTCCACAAACATAAAATCAACATCGTTCCAGATAACATCTGTCCAGAATTGCTTTACAGCACCTGCGATAACGGGACCTCTCCATACAACGGGGTCTGTGTCGTTTTCAAGAAGAAGGTTGACAGACATTATTTCAATGCCGGTTTTTGATTTGCAGGGTAAAATGCCGTTTTCTGTGCCCATTGCCTTCTCCTTGATGCCAAAGGCCTTGGGAATTGATGGACCTGTGATATCAGCATCGAGTACTGCTGCCTGGTAGCCTCTTCTCTGCATTGTAACGGCTAAAAGGGAGGTAACAAGTGATTTACCGACACCACCCTTGCCGCTGACAACGCCTATAACCTTTTTGATATTTGAAAGCTCGTGTGATTTTTCAATCAGGCTTTCTGGCTGTTGTCTTGAAGCACAGTTCTGTGAACATGTGCTGCAATCATGTGTGCATTCGCTCATAAAAAATCATCTCCTAATAATTCCTTAATAATATAACACACTCACGGATAAATATCAATAAACATAAACCTAAATATTTACAAATTATTTGGTATTTGTGGGGCGTAGCTATTGACTTTTTTCTTAAAATTTTATATAATGTCATCTGCTACTGTCGAAAAGTATGTATGTAGCAAATCGAATTATTAAATAACAGGCAACAAAACTTCTTTAACTTCGCAAATGCCTGAATATACAAGATAGGAGAAATAAAAATGAAAAGAACTTATCAGCCAAAGAAAAGACACAGAAAGATGGAGCACGGCTTCCGCAAGAGAATGGCAGACAGAAACGGTCGCAAGGTACTTGCTCGTCGTCGTAAAAAAGGCAGAAAGCAGCTCACATACTAATTGAAGGGGCTCCCCGAGGAGAACAATGTGTCAGACTTCGTCACACTCAAGAACAATACTGACTTTCGTCGGCTGTATAATAGAGGAATAAGCATCACTAATCCTGCGCTGGTTATTTATTATTCAAAGAACCGCGCGGGAATTTGTCGCATAGGTATAACAACAAGCAAAAAAATCGGCAATGCAGTGGAGCGTAATCATTCAAGAAGGCTTCTTAAAGAGGCTTTTAGGAGTATTTGTCCTCAGGTTAAGCCACAGTACGATATTGTTATTGTTGCAAGAAGTAAAACGAAGTATATGAAAAGTACACGCCTGGCAGAAATTATGCTTGGAATCTTTGAAGTACAGAATATGCTTGAAACGGAGAGTGAAGCCTGATGAAGATGGCTTTGATGAAGCTGATAAAATTTTATCAGCGCCGTATTTCTCCGCTTTTCGGACCAAAGTGCAGATACTATCCCACCTGCTCCCAATATGCTCTTGAGGCATTGGAGAAGCACGGTGTTATCAAAGGCTCATTGCTGGCAATCCGCAGACTTATGCGATGCAATATTTTCTTCCCGGGTGGTGTGGACCCTGTCCCACCAAAAAAAGAGAAAAAGTAAACTTAAGAAAAGGAAACAAGAAATATGTTTGAAGTTATTGAAAAATTTCTTGCTGTACCCTTCGGTTGGGTTCTGAGCGCCCTTTATAATCTTACAGGAAGCTACATTCTTGCTATTGCTATTCTTACACTCGCTGTGCGTCTTCTTATTCTTCCTGCATCGATTTCACAGCAGAAAAATTCAGCAAAGCAGGTAAGACTTAACACAAAGGTTAACAAAATCAAAACCAAATATGCAGGTAACCAGCAGAAGATCCAGGAAGAAACCCAGGCTCTTTATCAGCGTGAAGGCTTTGGGGCATCAAATATGGGTTGTTCATCTCTGCTTATTTCAATGTTTGTTATGCTTGGTCTTTATGGTGTTATCCGTACGCCTATTTCAAGTGTTTTGAATTTCAGTAATGAGCTCATTGAAAAAATCAGGGTTGCTCTCGGTATCGTCATTGAAACAGGCAAAAAGGGCAACAACACAAGAACCTTCCAGCTTGAGATTCTTAATAAGTTTTCTGAAAACAAGGAAGCACTCACAGATGTTCTTTCAGCAGAGCAGTTCAGTGCACTTGAGACCTTGAGAGAAAAATTTACCATTTTTGGTATCGACCTTACTCTCACACCGGATAGCAAGGACCCGAGCATTTTGTGGTTGATTCCTATTCTTGCGGGTCTTACAGCTCTTGCCTCATCTGTTTTTATGTATATCAGACAGCGCAAGCAGAATCCCGAAATGGCAAAGAATCCAACTATGGGATGTATGACATTCATGTCTCCTGCTATGTCCTTGTGGTTCACATTTATGTTCCCGGCAGGTGTAGGCGTTTACTGGATTATTTCAAATATCATCTCATTTGTTCAGCAGGTTGTGCTCACAAATATTTACAGTCCCAAGAAGGTTATTGCTCAGCAGATGGTAGATGAAACCGTTAAGAGGCGTTCAAGAGAGAACAATGTTAAACGCCGTGTAGAAAATGAAAACAAGTAAGGTGAAAATATGATAAAAGAAGCAATAGGCGTTGCTGCAACTGTTGAAGAAGCAACAAAGCAGGCTATCGCAGCACTTAATGCTCCATTGGAAGCAAATGTTACCATTGATGTTATTTCAATGCAAAAGAAGAAATTCCTTGGTCTTTTTGGTGGCGCAGATGCAAAGGTAAGAGCATACTATGATGATGGCAAGGAAGAGCCAAAGAAGGATGCACCAAAATCAAAGCCGCAGCCAAAGACAGAAAAGAAAAATAACGAGAAAAAGCCAAAGAAGGATGCTCCTAAGAAAGAAATTAAGAAGGAAGCACCAAAGAAGGAGGAGGCTCCTGCAATCGATTTATCAACAATCGAGGCAAAGGAAACCCCTGCAACAAACTACCTTAAGTCAATTCTTGAGGGTATGGGCTTCTCAGGCGTTTCAGTTACAGCAAAGGAAACAGAAGAGGATATCTTCTTCGAAATCACTTGTGAAGAGGATTACGGTAACATTATAGGCAGACGTGGTGAGACTCTTGATGCACTTCAGTATCTCACAAGACTTTTTGTTAATCGTTCTGAGGATAATAACAAGAGAGTAGCTCTCAATGTTGGTGATTACAGAAGCCGCAGAGAGGAAACACTTAAGGCACTTGCAAAGCGCCAGGCAGGCAAGGTGCTCAAGTATGGCAGAAGCACAGCGCTTGAACCAATGAATCCTTATGAAAGAAGAATCATTCACACAGCGATTCAAGGAATTGAAGGTGTTACATCTCACTCTGTTGGCGAAGGTGACAGAAGAAGGGTTGTAATCACTCCGGAAGGCGCAGAGAGAAAGGGTAACCGTTCTCGTAACGACAGACGTGGCAGAGAAAAGAAAGCACCTTATGTGCCTCAGGTGTCTGCAGAGCCAAGAGAGAAGAAGGTTGATGTCAGCACCTCTCTTTACGGCAAAATCGAACCAAAGAAAAAGGTTGAAGAACCATCAGCTGAATAATATTGTTGACAAGACTTAAAATCAAGAGTATTATTCAATTATAAGATATTAACTCTGTGACGGAGACAGTAAGAATATTAACCTTATTCAGAGAGTGTGCCGGTTGGTGAAAGGCACACAAGGCATATTCCCAAGACCACTCCCGAGTGCTTTGCGAAGCAGAAGATAAGCAAGGTCGTATGGCTGCGTTAAAGCCTCTTGAGTGACAGCGCATTTCAGCGCTGTAATTTGGGTGGAACCGTGGAGTAAACTTCATCCCAAGTACCCTTGTGGGTATTTGGGATGTTTTTTTATTAAATAGTAAATAAACTGAAAGGATGATTATATATGATTAAAATCAAACTTCGTGATGATATCAAGGAATATGAAAGTGGCGTAAGTGCTGCTGATGTTTGTAAGGATATCTCTATGGGGCTTTACAGAAATGTCTGTGCTTGTCTTATCAATGGCGTGGCTGCAGATATTCGCACACAGCTCAATGAAGATTGTGAGCTTGAGTTTGTAACATTTGACAGTGAAGATGGTAAGCATTCCTTCTGGCACACAGCATCACATATTCTTGCTCAGGCTGTTAAGCGCCTTTATCCCGAGGCAAAGCTTGCAATAGGTCCTGCTATTGACAATGGCTTCTATTATGATATTGACAGCCCAACTTCCTTTACACCTGAAATTCTTGAGAAGATTGAAGCTGAAATGAAAAAAATTGTTAAAGAGGACTTGCCTCTCGAAAAGTTCGAGGTTGAGCCTGCAGAGGCAATCAGACTCATGCAGGAAAAGGGTGAAATTTATAAGGTTGAGCTCATTGAAGAGCATGCAGGCAAAAACGAGCCAATCAGCTTCTACAAGCAGGGCGAGTTCACTGATGTTTGTGCAGGTCCTCACATCCCATCAACAGGCAGAGTGAAGGCATTTAAGCTTACAGCCTGCACGGGTGCATATTGGAGAGGCGACCAGAATAACAAGATGCTTCAGCGTATTTACGGTACTGCATTCCCTAAGGCAGCAGAGCTTGAAGAACACCTTGCAAGGGTTGAAGAGGCAAAGAAGCGTGACCACAACAAATTGGGCAGAGAGCTTGAAATCTTCACAACAGTTGATTCAATTGGTCAGGGTCTGCCAATTCTTCTTCCAAAGGGCACATTCATTGTTCAGACTCTTCAGAGATTTGTTGAGGATGAGGAAGCAAGAAGAGGTTGGGTAAGAACAAAGACACCTCTTATGGCGAAGAGCGACCTTTACAAGATTTCAGGTCACTGGGATCACTATAAGGATGGCATGTTTGTTTTAGGTGATGAAGAGAAGGATGATGAGGTGTTTGCTCTTCGTCCGATGACCTGCCCATTCCAGTATCAGGCATATCTCAACAGAGCACGCTCATACCGTGATCTTCCAATGAGACTTGCTGAGACATCAACTCTTTTCAGAAATGAGTCTTCGGGTGAAATGCACGGTCTTATCCGAGTAAGACAGTTCACAATTTCAGAGGGTCACTTAATGTGTCTTCCTGAACAGCTTGCAGATGAGTTTAAGCGTTGTCTTGACCTTTGCATATTTATGCTTAAGACACTTGGTCTTTATGAGGATGTTTCATACCGATTCTCACAGTGGGATCCTGAAGATACAGAGAAATATATCGGCACAAAGGAACAGTGGGACGAGGCACAGGGCGTCATGAAGGAAATTCTTGATGATATCGGTCTTGAGTACAAGATTGGTGTGGGCGAGGCTGCATTCTATGGTCCTAAGCTTGACATTCAGATTAAGAATGTTTACGGCAAAGAAGACACTCTCATCACAATTCAGATTGACCAGATGCTTGCTGAAAAGTTTGGTATGGAATATGTTGACCGTGACGGTACAAAGAAGAATCCATACATTATTCACAGAACATCAATTGGCTGCTATGAGAGAACACTTGCTCTGCTTATTGAAAAATACGCAGGCGCATTCCCACTCTGGCTGGCTCCTGAGCAGTTCAGAATTCTCCCAATTTCCGAAAGACACCACGATGCTTGCTTTGAGCTTAAAAATAAGCTTGAGGCAGAGGGCTTCCGTGTAACTGTGGATGACAGAGCAGAGAAAACAGGCTATAAGATTCGTGAAGCACAGCTTCAGAAGATTCCGTATATGCTTGTTCTTGGTGATAAGGAAATCGAAAATGGTGAGGTTGCTGTCCGTTCAAGAAAAGCAGGCGATATGGGCACTATGAGTGTTGCAGATTTCGGCGCAATGGCTCACAAGGAAATTGATGATAAGGTTATCAACTGATAGGTATTAAAAAACAAGAGAACAACCACATAAGAGAAATCTATGTGGTTGTTTTTGTTGATATTTGGATTTTATTGTGTTAATATGAGGAAGAGGTGGTTAATATGAAACCGGTTTTTGCAACTAATGTAACAGAAAACAAGAAAAATGATGTATCCAACGCAGAAGCATTTGTGTGTCAGCGTATTTCACAGATGAACAAGGAAAGCCTTGACAGGGTTTCGGAAGAAAATAACAAGGTTATCAAGAAGGCATCTCTTCCGTTGCCCTTGAGAATTATGCAGATTGCTTCAATGATTGTGGGCTTTATCTGCTTCAGAGTTACTATGAATCTCACCCGTGACGGTATGAGCAGTGGTGAGCTTTTGCGTGAAGCTCCTGTGCTTTTTGTTGTTCTTGCTGCTTGTGTGGTGGTTTTCGGTGTGGTTACATTTTGGGGTAACGCTAAAAGTAAAAAGATAAGAAACAGCGAGGAAAGCGAAATTGCGGCAAGCAGGGCAGATGTTGTTTGCAGAAATATCTATGCAGAGCTTGGCGTGACAGAACAGACTCCTGAGGTAGATATTTTTGATTTCAAATATAAAGAAAAGAAAAATGATATTTCTTTCGTTGCATATAATAAAATGTCTGCAGCAAATTTCATGAACTTCCCATATAAGTTTTATGTAAATGAAGGTAATCTTTATCTTGCGGATTTAGAGGTTAAATATTGCATCCCTCTCAACAAGGTTAAGGGAATAAAAACAGTTAAGAAGCAGGCAACAATCCCCATGTTTATGTGGAATAAGGATATTGCCTTCAACGAGGGCTATTACAAGCAGTTTAAGATAAGAGGCAATGATGGCAACATATTTATAAAGCCGTATCATATTCTCTGCTTTGAGCATAATGGTGAGGATTGGGGACTATATTTCCCATGTTACGAGCTTCCTTTGTTTGAACAAATTACAGGCTTTAAGGCAGAATAAGGAAAGGGTCGGAGATTTAAGCTCCGACTCTTTTATTGAGCCTGAAAGATTGATAAAGTTTTATATTGGTGATTGCCAAGAAAATTTGTATATGATATGATTTTATTGTATTTCAAAAGCTGAAAGAGGCGATGTTATGAAAAACTATGTCGAAAACATTTTAGCACCTAAGCTTCAGGGGGATGGGGGTTGGGTTGAGTATGTTTCTCTTGAAAATAATGAGCTTACTCTTGTTTTCAGAGGGGAATGCTCGAAATGCCTCATTCTTAATCGTTGTGTCGATTGGATTGAAAGTGAAATCAAGAGAGATTTAAAGAAAGAAGTGAAGGTCGTTGCCATTCGCAAAAGACCTTATTTTCAGGATGTGTGAGGTGAGTTTATGGCACATATAAAGGTTGTAAGGCGTTCAATGCGTCCAGAAGAGTGGACGGATTTGCGTTTTGGTTGGCTCAAGCGCCACGTTTATAAAAACAAGTGGGAAATAGAAAATCTGGAAATCCGTGATGCTCGTCAGGTTAACGAAATGGAGTTTGAATATTATTCCGAGAACTATCGACCCCTGAAAAAGGGGGATATGTATTTCACACCCGACGGTACAGCGTTTATAAAAGCAGATGTAACAATTCCCGATGAGTTGAAGGGGAAGGAGCTGTGGTTTTCTCTTAAAACTGCAGCAGAAATCTGCGTACAGGTAAATGGTAAATATGTCGGAGGTGTTGACCCTAACAGAGAAAGAATGCTCCTTTCTCCTTATATAAATGAAGATGATGTGCTTCATTTTGAAATGATGGGTTACAATCGTAGCAAGCCTGATGATGAAAGAAATCCCGAAAGCCTTTCTGTAAGAGGCTGTCGTCAGATATTTGAGGGTGCATATATTTGCACAATAAATAAGGATGTTCAGAGTCTTGTGTATGATTTTGAATTGCTTCTTGATATTGCAAAGAGTGAGCTTTTCAATGAAGATTACAGAGCCTTCCTTAACAAAGAGCTTAATAATGCAATGAATTTCATTGATTTTGATGCAGAGGAATTAACGGGAATAGCACAAGCAAAGCAATATATAGAGGATGTTATTTTTTCTAATGACACATATAAAGGTACGGGAAAGGTGGCCCTTGTTGCACATTCCCATCTTGACATTGCATATTATTGGAGACGAATTCACGCTGTGCAAAAAAACCTTCGAACAGTTCTCATTCAGCTCAGGTTAATGGACAGATATCCTCATTTCAGATATGCACATACACAGCCATATACATACGAAACTCTTGAGAAATATTATCCGGATGTGTTTGAAGAATTAAAGGAAAAGGTAGCAAATGGTCAGTTTGAGCCGGTTGGTGCCATGTATGTTGAGCCTGATTGCAATGTGCCTAACGCAGAAAGCCTTATAAGACAGTGCTTGTACGGTCAGAAAACCTATGAAAGAATGTTTGGCAAACGGGTTAGCAATGCCTGGCTGCCCGATGTTTTTGGCAATTCCTGGATTTTGCCGCAGATTCTTAAGAAAAGTGGTGTGGATTATTTTGTTTCAAATAAAATGTCCACGTGGAATGATACCAATCGTTTCCCTCACAATAATTTTATTTGGAGAGGTATAGATGGCACAGATGTTTATGCCTGTGTACCACCTACACATTTTATCACCTGGAATATGCCAAGCCAGATTCAGGAAAACTGGGAAGCATATATCGATAAGGATTCAGGTGGTCAGACTCTTAATATGTTTGGCTATGGTGATGGTGGCTCCGGCTGCACAGAAGAGATGATTGAAATGATGAATCGCTTCGAAAAGCTTTCAATTATGCCTGAGTGCGAGCACACAAGTGGTGCCGAGTTCCTTGAAAAGAATCTTAAGAACAACAAAAATCTTCAGGTTTGGGATGGTGAGCTGTATCTTGAAATGCACCGTGGAACCTTTACCACAAAGGATTACATCAAGAGAGCAAACAGGCAGCTTGAAGAAAAATTCAGAACTGCAGAAATGCTTTCTGTTATCCGTGGCGAGAATAATAATGAGGAAATCAGAGGGCTGTATAAAACGTTTCTTATAAACCAATTTCATGATATTCTTCCCGGTTCCCATATTCATCCTGTTTATCTTGACGCAATGAGGGATTATGGTGAAATAGAAGAGCAGCTTGATAAAATCATCGGCTGCTCCGGCAAGTATTTTAACACTCTTAATTTCCGGAGAGATGCTCTTTGCTTCGTTGAAAATAAAAAAGGAACATCCACTCGCTATGGCAAAAAAGGTAATTGGATTATACCTGATATGCCTGCACTTTCAACTGCTGCACTACGTAAGACAAGCTTCAATTCACAATGGTTTGATTTTGATGGCAGTGTGTTGGAAACACCGTTTTATAAGGTAAGGCTGGAGTCTGATGGTGCCATAAGCTCACTTTATGACAAGCAGCTTCATAGAGAGTGGGTGGGTGGAGACTTTAATAAGCTCAAGCTCTATGTGGATTGCCCCGGAAACTATGATGCGTGGGATATACTTCCCAATTATCGTGAGAAGCAGGCAGAGCTTTCGGTAAAGACGCCAATCTTTTTGTGTGAATGTGATAGCGAGTGTGTTACACTGAACTCGGTTCTTTCAACTGAAAAATCAACCATTCAACTTAATATCCGTTTCTTCAGAAGGTGCAGAGGCATTGAGGTTGAGTGCAATGTTGATTGGAATGAAAATCATAAGCTTCTCAAGGCAGAGTTTACCCCTGCTATCCTCACAAGAAAGGCAGTTTGTGATACTTCTGCAGGTTTTATTGAGAGGGAAACTCACCGTAACACAACCTGGCAGCAGGCTCGGTTTGAAACCTGTCACCATAAGTGGTGTGATATGAGTGAAACAGGTGGAGGTGTTGCCCTTATCAATGATGGTAAATATGGTATAGGCTTTCTTGAAAATAATATGAGTCTTTCACTTTTGCGTGCAACAGAAAGACCGGATGTGGTATCAGATATCGGTAAACACAGCTTCGCATATATGATTGTTCCTCATGAGGGTGACCATGTTGAGGCGGGTATAAACAGGCTTGCACTTCAATACAACACACCACTTGTTAAGGCTGATTGTGAGTGGGAAATGGAAACCTTCGAGCCACTGTATTTACAGGCTGTTAAACAAAGCGAGGATGGTAAAATGATTGTTATTCGTCTTTGTGAGCAGGACGGTAAACGTGGAGAAATCAAATTATCCCGTAAGGTAAGGCTTCTTAATATGCTTGAAGATATTGAGGGTGAAACAGACACAATCAAATATAAGCCTTTTGAAATTATCACAATAGGATTATAATCTTAAAAAATAAAACGCTCGGAGAAAGCTCCGAGCGTTTTTTCTTGATTAAATTATTTCACAAACTCGTGGTAAATTGCGTTGAGAGCCTTTACATAGTCCTCTTCGTCAATACCAACAATAATGTTAAGCTCACTTGAGCCCTGGTCAATCATTCGGATGTTGATGTCACCCTCAGCAATTGCCTTGAAGAGTCTGCTTGCAGTACCCTTTGAGCCTGCCATGCCTCTGCCAACAACGGCAATAAGAGCAATGCCACCGTTAACTGTTACATTGTCAGCCTTTGTTCTTCTCTGGATATCGTTTACGATTGCGTCCTTGTTCTTAAGGAAGTCAGCATCGTTAACAACAACTGACATTGTGTCAATGCCTGAAGGAAGGTGTTCAAAGCAAAGGTTGTGATTTTCAAGAACCTCAAGAACAGTTCTGCCGAAGCCAACCTCAGAATTCATCATATCCTTTTCAATGCAGATAACAGAGAAGCCCTTCTTACCTGCAACGCCGGTAATGATTGTGTCAACCTTGTTCGATTCAACAGAAGGAACAATCATTGTGCCGTTATCCTCAGGTGCATTTGTGTTACGGATGTTAATCGGAATACCCATTTCACGAACGGGGAAGATAGCATCCTCGTGCATAACTGTTGCACCCATATATGAAAGCTCACGAAGCTCTGCGTATGTGATTGTTTCAATAACCTTTGGGTTTTCAACGCATCTGGGGTCTGCCATGAGCATACCTGAAACATCGGTCCAGTTTTCATAGATATCAGCCTTGATTGCTCTTGCAACAATTGAGCCTGTGATATCACTGCCACCACGGGAGAATGTCTTTATTGTGCCATTTGGCATAACACCATAGAAGCCGGGGATAACAGCGTGCTCGTGCTTTGCGAGAATTGCTGTAAGCTCCTCGTTTGTTTTCTCTTCGTCAAGAGTACCGTTTTCCTTGAAGAAGATACCGTCTTCAGCGTCGATGAAATCGTAACCAAGGAAGCCGGCAAGCACCATTGAGTTAAGGTATTCACCACGGGATGCAATGTAGTCACGGCCGGCGTGGTGCACAATTGCATTTTTTATTCTGTCAAACTCAGGCTGGAGCCAGAGGTGAATTCCAAGCTCCTTTATGATTTCGTTGTAACGGTTTTCAATGAGCTTGAAGGCATCGTCGATTGGCTGATTTGCCTTAACGAGCTTGTAGCAATCGTAAAGCATATCGGTAACCTTGATATCCTCGCTGAATCTTTTTCCCGGAGCAGATGCAACAACATATCTGCGCTCAGGCTCTGCTTTAACTATTGCGGCAACCTTTCTGAACTGCTCTGCGTCTGCAAGAGAGCTTCCGCCGAATTTAAGAACTTTTACCATAATATTCATTCTCCTAATTAATTTAATGGGGAAATGGATTACTTTAATTCCAATATATATTATCAAAAGCATTGTCAATTGGCAACAAAAAATATATGGAAAAATCAAAGTTCTATCTATTATATAGTTTTTACAAAAATAAAAGCTCTAACTTGTGCAAAAAAACGATTAAAATATTGTTATTTACCTTGACAACGTTTTGTTGAAATGATAAATTAATCTATATAAATTCTATCAAAAGGGGATATTTATGAGTCAGTTGAAAATGTATTATTTTCCACAGGGCGATGTGGAAAAAATGGAGCTTCCTGAGGGCTATAGTGTTTCGGGTTACAAAGATAAAAGCGATATTGAGGGTTGGCTTGCCTGCTGCCGTAACGGCCTCATTTCAGATGATGCCGGTGAGGATGAATTCAACGGCAGAATTTATGATCACGATGACACAGGCACTGAAGATATAATTTTTATTGATTATAATGGAGAGCATGTTGGTACTGTAACAGCTATTTTTCACCCTGAAAAGAAAATCGGTGAGGTGCATATGGTTGGTGTGCGCACTGATTTCAGAGGTAAGGGTCTCGGTAAATACCTTAATAACCTTGCTCTTCAAAGAATTCTTGAGAATGATGTAAAATATATCTATCTCACCACGGATGAATGGCGTAAGGCTGCTGTTAAGAGCTACCTTTCATCAGGCTTCCTTCCTGTTCAGTATGATATCGGAATGCAGGAGCGTTGGGAGAAAGTTCTTGAGGAATATAACATTGAGAGTGTTGATATGGTCTATGAGGATGGCACTTTCTACAAGAAAATTTACAAAGCTTCCATAGCCCCAAAGGTTAAAATCGGTGTTCTTGGCGCAGGTCGTGGCCGCGGAATGATGGATTACTGTGTAACAGCAGGTAATGCACAGCTTGTGGCAATCTGCGATAACTGGGAGTATAACCTTAACATCTGCAGAGAAAAATATGGAGATGAAATTGCATATTACACAGATTTTGAGGAGTTCCTTAAGCACGATATGGATGCTGTTGTTCTTGCAAACTATGCAAATGCCCATGTGCCATTTGCAGTAAAGGCACTCAAGGCAGGCAAGGCTGTGCTTAGTGAGGTGCTTCCCGTGCAGAATATGGCAGAGGCAGTGGAGCTTGTCGAAGCTGTTGAAGAAACCGGTGTTCTTTATGCTTACGCAGAAAACTATTGCTATATGCCTGCTCCAAAGGAAATGAAGCTTCGCTTTGAAGAAGGTGAGCTTGGCTCCTTTGAATATGGTGAAGGCGAATATATGCACAACTGTGAATCAATCTGGCACGAAATCACAAGAGGAGAGCCTGACCACTGGAGAAACAATATGTCCGCATTTTATTATTGCACACACTCTCTCGGTCCTGTGCTTCACATCTGTGGCTTGCGTCCCGTTAAGGTAACAGGCTTTGAGATTCCTTTTAATGCAAGAATGGCTCGTATGGGTGCAAAGGCCGGTCCGATCGGTGTGGAAATGGTAACACTTGAAAATGGAGCTGTTATCAAGAGCGTTCACGGTGTTGGTGTTTCTAAAAACTCCGTCTGGTATTCAATCTATGGCTCAAAGGGCAGAATGGAAAGCGCCCGTGAGGATTGCTCTGATGATGGTGTCAGCCACCTTTATGTCAACTGTGATGAGTACGAGGGTCAGAATGATTCCAAACCACACGAGGTTGATACAAGCGATGATTTAACAGAAATGAGCGCAGGCAATGGTCACAGCGGCTCCGATTTCTATACAATGTATCACTTTGTGGATGCAGTAAGAGGAAACAGAAATGCCGATATCATTGATGTTTATGAGGCACTTGATATGGGTCTTCCGGGTCTCTTTGCTCTCAAGAGTGCAATGGAAGGCGGTAAGCCTATGGATATTCCAAATCTCAAAAACAAGGATGAGAGAGATTTCTGGAGAAACAACACAGAATGCACAGATCCTGCCGTTGCAGGTGATATGCTTATTCCAAGCTATTCAAAGGGTAATCCTGAAATTCCTGAAGAAACATATAAATTCTGGGCAGACAAATTTGAAGAGCAGAATAAAAACAAGAAAAAATAAAATCACAAGCCGATTGTTGAACTGCCCCAAATTGTGCGGACAGTACAAAAACGACCATAATGGTAGATAAAATTAAAATTTAAGCAACAAACTGATTTCGTTTTTCAAGCGGAGTCAGTTTTGTTTTAAGTTGAATTCTTTCATTGTTGTAAAAGTC
>JAFODQ010000097.1 GCA_017380615.1 Clostridia bacterium
ATATCAGACAATTGATGCAGAAAACAATGTTCAGAGTATCAATGTTCCTTCAGTAAGCATTGACAACAAAGACGGCCAGTACAATAATCCGGGTACAGGTCTTTACATTGAAGTAACAGATGACCAGGTTATTTGCTACGCAAGAGATTTCGCAGAGGGCAGATTCCTCACAACAGACGATTTCGAAGAAGCTGTCAAGGTTTACGACATTCAGTAATTCCAACCATAAAAATGTAAAGAGACTCATCTTCTGATGAGTCTCTTTTTTTAACTAAAAATTCTCTCCTGCATATTATGTTGCGGGAGGTATTTTTATGCTTAATAATATTTTTATTTTCGCTTTGGGGCTTTGGGGAATAATCGCCCTTCTCTTCACTTTCATTTTCAAAATGATTACTTTCCGTTTGGGAAGCCTCACCTTCACTGTTGACCTTACGGATTCCACCGATGATGTTTTTGATGAGATTTATACTATCCGCACCTTCTGTGAATTCTGCGGTATTGAAAAAAACAGCACCGTGGAAATCATAAACCACGGTGCCAATGATGAATTGTGTAATAAAATACTTGAATTTTATGATAAATATGATTTTGTAAAAATCAGAGAGTAGCATACATAACTGCCTTGATTGTGTGCATTCTGTTTTCTGCTTCCTGGAAAACAACAGACTGCTCACTCTCAAAAACATCGTCTGTAACTTCCATTGCGTCGCGATTGAATTTTTCGCACATACGCTTACCGATTTCAGTTTTCTTATCGTGATAAGAAGGAAGGCAATGCATAAATATTGCATTCTCACCTGCATTATCCATAAGCTTTTTGTTCACCTGATACTGAGACAAGTCGTTGATTCTCTCTGCCCACACAAGCTCAGGCTCACCCATTGAAACCCAGATGTCTGTGTAAATAACATCTGCATTCTTTGTTGCTTCCATTGGATCTTCAATAAATGAAAGTGTGGAGCCCGTTTCCTTTGCAATCTTTTTGCACTCATCCACAAGTGCAGAATCCGGGAAATATTTCTTTGGAGCACAAGCAGTGAAATTAAGGCCCATCTTTGCACAGCCAACCATAAGAGAGTTACCCATATTGTATCTTGCATCACCCATATAAACAAAGTTGATGCCTTTAAGCTTGCCGAAATGCTCCTTTATTGTGAGAAAATCTGCAAGAATCTGTGTGGGGTGGAATTCATTTGTTAAACCATTCCACACAGGCACCTTTGAATATTTTGCAAGCTCTTCAACAATCTCCTGACCGTGGCCACGATATTCAATACCATCATACATTGAACTCAAAACACGGGCTGTATCAGCAATGCTCTCTTTTCTGCCAATCTGAGATGCTGTGGGGTCAAGATAAGTAACTCCCATACCCAGATCTCTTGCAGCAACCTCAAAGCTGCAGCGTGTTCTTGTGCTTGTTTTCTCAAAAATGAGGGCGATATTTTTGCCCTTAAGGGTATCATGAGGGATACCTGCTTTTTTCTTTTTCTTTAAATCTGCTGCAAGATTTATAAGATACTCTATCTCTTCTGTTGTGAAATCCAACAGCTTTAAATAATCTCTACCTTTAAGATTCATTTGCTGACACCTCTACACAAGCATTTTTAATAATATTTATTGCTTTCTCAAGCTCCTCATCCGAAATGTTCAAGGGAGGAAGAAGACGGAGCTTATTTTTTGCCTTGATGGGAAGAACGCCATTTTCCTGACAATATTTCAAAACCTCATTCACATCTTTTACTGTTTCAATACCAAGCATAAGACCGAGGCCGGTGATTCCCTTTACACCCTCACACTGTGAAAGCTCGTTTATGATGTAATCGTGTTTTCTCTCAACTGCTGAAAGAAAATCCTCTGTCAATCGGCTTATAATGCTGCAAGCACCTGCAGCGGCAACAGGGTTACCACCAAAGGTTGACCCGTGAGAGCCCGGAGTATAGGTATTTTCCACCTTTTCAAAGAGCATTGTTGCGCCTATGGGAAGTCCACCACCAAGCCCCTTTGCTGTTGTGACAATATCAGGTGTGATACCATATTTCATATAGCCATACAAAGCACCTGTTCTTCCGTTGCCCGTCTGCACCTCATCCACAACAAGAAGCACATCATTATCTGCGCAAAGCTTTGAAACTGCTGAAAGAAACTCCTGTGTGAGTGGCACAACGCCACCTTCACCCTGGACCGTTTCAAGCATTACTGCAGCTATCTTTTCTTCGGCAATATATTTGCTTATTGTCTCAACATCACCTGCATCTGCATAGAGAAAGCCTTCTGTCAATGGCAGAAAGTCCTTGTGAAAGGTATCCTGACCTGTGGCAGCAAGGGTTGTAATTGTTCTTCCATGGAATGAATTGTTCAGGGTGATAATTTTATAATACTCCTCACCCTTCTTCTCTGCAGCATATTTACGGGCAGCCTTGATTGCACACTCATTTGCCTCTGCACCTGAGTTGGAGAAGAAAACCTTTTTTGCCCCTGTTTTTTCACAAAGCATCTGGGCAAGCGTTGCACAAGGCGATGTATAATAAAGGTTTGATGTGTGCTGAAGAGTTGTCAGCTGCTGTGTGGTAGCCTTCACCCACTCATCATCACCGACACCGAAGATGCTCACTCCGATGCCCGTACCCATATCTATATATTCCTTACCCTCGCTGTCATAAAGCTTGCTACCCTTACCTGACACAAGCTCAATAGGAAATCTTGCATAAGTATTGGCAACATACTTTGCATCTAATTCTTTAATACTCATTTTCAAACACCTTTAACCATTGTGCCTGCACCCTCATCTGTGAGAAGCTCAAGAAGAACTGCGTGAGGCACTCTGCCATCAAGAATTGTAACCTTATTAACACCCATTTCAATTGCATCTATACAGCACTGAACCTTGGGAATCATACCACCCGAAATAACACCGTCCTCGAAAAGCTGACGTGCCTCCTGCGTATTCACCTTTTTGATGATTGAATTAGGATCATTAACATCACGGAGAATGCCCGGAATATCGGTCATTGTGATAAGTCTTTCAGCCTTAAGCGCACCTGCAATGAAGGATGCCGCTGTGTCTGCATTGATGTTATACGCATTACCCTCATTATCACAGCCAACCGTTGAAACAACCGGAATATACTCCTTTTCAAGCAAATCAAGAATGGGCTGAACATTAACCTTGGTAACCTCACCCACGAAGCCAAGTCTTTCATCTTTGATTTCTGCTTCAATAAGATGAGCATCAATACCTGAAATACCAATTGCAGAGCCACCGAATTCACCAAGTATGTTTACAAGGTGCTTGTTGATTTTTCCTGCGAGAACCATCTGCACAATCTCTGCTGTCTCTTTATCGGTAACACGAAGACCGTCCACAAAAACACTTTCCTTGCCGACTCTTTTGAGCATATCGGAAATTTCAGGACCACCACCGTGAACAAGCACGGGTCTTACCCCGATAAGTGAAAGGAGAACAATATCCTCCATAACCTGCATTTTAAGCTCTTCACTTATCATTGCATTGCCACCATATTTAATGACAATAATTTTATTGTGATATTTTTGAATATATGGGAGTGCCTGAGTTATGACCTCGGCACGCTGAAGATTTGTAAGCTCCATAGTAACCTCTCAATTATGTTCTGTAATCTCCGTTAATTCTTACATATTCATATGTAAGGTCGCAGCCCCAGGCTGTGGCATCTGCTCCACCTGAATTTAGCTCAACATTGATTGTGATTTCTTTTTCAAGAAGAATCTCCTTTGCAATTTCCTCAGAGAAATCAATTCCTGCACCATTCACACACACGGAAATTGTGCCTTTGCAGGAGGTAAAGGAAACATCTACCTTATCAACATTAACACAAGCACCACTGTAGCCAATTGCACAAAGCACTCTGCCCCAGTTGGCATCAGCACCGAACATTGCTGCTTTTGTAAGTGATGAGCAAATAACGCTCTTTGCGACTGTCTTAGCTGTTATTTCATCAGCTGCACCTGTTACCCTGCACTCAAGGAGCTTTGTCGCACCCTCACCATCACCGGCAATCATTCTGCAAAGGTGAACAGTAACAGTGTTGAGGGCTTTCATAAAGCTATTGAAATCCTCACCCTCCATGGTGATTTCCTTGTTGCCTGCCATACCATTAGCAAGAACAGTTACCATATCATTTGTGGATGTGTCACCATCAACACTTACCATATTGAAGGTGTTTTTTATGTCACTTGAAAGTGCCTTCTGAAGCATTTCGGATGAAATTGCACAGTCAGTTGTGATAAACACAAGCATTGTTGCCATGTTGGGATGAATCATACCCGAGCCCTTAGCAATACCACCGATTCTGCACTCAACGCCACCAATCTCAAAGGAAACTGCAATCTCCTTCTTAACGGTATCAGTGGTCATAATGCCTTCGGCTGCCTCAGCACTATTATTACCGAGAGCTGCCTTGATGCTTTCCATTGCATTTGCAATAGGCTCAATACTAAGAGGCTGTCCGATAACGCCCGTTGAAGCAACAACCACATCTTCAGCAGAAATGTTCATTGTGTCTGCTGTGAGCTGTGCCATTTTCTGAGCAATTTCAATACCATCTGCATTGCAGGTATTTGCATTGCCACTGTTACAGATAACAGCCTGAGCCTTGCCATCTGCAAGATTCATTTTTGTGACAACAAGGGGAGCTCCTTTAACCAGATTGGTTGTATAAACAGCAGCTGCATTTGCTTTAACCTCACTGAATATGAGAGACAAATCTCTCTTTGATTTGTTTTTTCTTATACCACAATGCACACCGCCTGCAGTAAAGCCCTTTGCGGCACAAATGCCACCATCAATTATTTTCATAAATTAAACTCCAATTATATTTCAAGTCCGTATGTATCTTCATTGCCCAGAACAATGTTAAGGCACTCAACTGCAGCACCCGATGCACCCTTACCAAGATTATCATATCTTGCAACAAGAAGGATTCTCTCTTCATTACCGTAAACGGAAACAATCATTGAATCCTTGCGGGAAAGAATTCCTGCAGAAATAAAGCCTTCTTCGGTTTCATCTGAATATGTAACAAGTGGACCTGTATATTTTTCTTTATATATCTCCTTGATTTTTTCAAGGGTAAAATCATTTTTAAGCTGTGAACGGAATATCGGCACGGTAACCTCCATGCCTGAATAGAAATCACCAACCACAGGACAGAATGCAGGAGCATTCTTAATGCCGGTTATCTTTACCATTTCTTTGAGATGCTTGTGACTCTGAGCGAGTGCGTATTGTCTTGGTGCTCCAAGAAGCTCATCCGGCTCCTCTTCATAGTCTGCAATCATCTTCTTACCGCCGCCGCTGTACCCGGTGAGTGAAAAACAGGAAAGCTCCTCATCCCCTGACAGAGCACCTGCCTCCACAAGCGGATAAACAAGTGAAATAAACCCACTTGCGTGACAACCGGGAACTGCTATCCTCTTTGAAGTCCGGAGCTTCTGTCTGTGAGCCGATGACAGCTCAGGGAAACCATAAGCCCAATCGTCAAGAGTACGGTGAGCTGTGGAGGTGTCTATAACAACTGTGTTATCGTTTTCTATAAGTGAAACAGACTCTCTTGCTGCATCATCAGGGAGGCACAAAAAAGCAATATCTGCTGAATTGAGTGCTTCCTTACGGGCAGCAGGGTCCTTTCTTTTTTCATCACTGAGGGTGATAAGCTCAATACCATCAAAGGCTTCAAGTCTTTCATAAATCCTTAAGCCAGTGGTTCCTGCCTTACCGTCAATAAATACTTTCTTTTTTGCCATTGATAAACTCCGTAACAAATTCAATTTGCTTTTCTACTGATTTATAACCTGTTGAGCCTGCAGAAATTCTCTTGGAGATACAGGTCTCAAGGGAAATTTCATTGAATAAATCTTCACTGAACAAGTCACTATGTGCCTTATATTCATCAAGAGTGAGTGTTTCCAGAACCTTGTTCTTTTCAATGCACTCTGCAACTGTCTGGCCAACTATTTTATAAGCTGTTCTGAAGGGCATACCCTTCTTCACAAGGTAATCTGCAAGGTCTGTTGCGTTTATAAAGCCCTTCTGTGCTGCCGAGTACATATTCTCCTTAAGCACTGTCATTGTTGCAAGCATAGGAGCAAAAATGCTCAGACACTTCTGCACAGTTTCAATGCTGTCGAATATTGCTTCCTTGTCCTCCTGCATATCCTTATTGTATGCAAGTGGAAGGCCCTTAAGAGATGTGAGAAGTGCGAACAAATCGCCATAAACTCTGCCCGTTTTACCTCTTACAAGCTCTGCCATATCAGGATTCTTCTTCTGTGGCATAATGGATGATCCTGTTGTATAGGAATCATCAAGCTCCACAAATTTGAATTCCCATGAGCTCCAGAGAATAATCTCCTCAGAAAATCTTGAAAGGTGCATCATTATAATTGAAAATGCACTCATAAGCTCAACACAGAAATCTCTGTCTGAAACGCCGTCTATGCTATTCTGCATTATTCCGTAGAAGCCAAGCTTCTCCGCCTCATATTCACGGTCCGTATCATAGGTGGTGCCTGAAAGTGCACAAGAGCCCAGTGGAGAATAATTCATTCTCTTAACAGCATCCTGCAATCTGCTTGCATCACGCATAAACATCTGTGCATAAGCAAGAAGGTGGTGAGCAAATGTTATGGGCTGTGCTCTCTGAAGGTGTGTATAGCCGGGAAGAATAGCATCCTGATTTTCTGCTGCCTTGTCACGGATCACCTCAATAAGCGAATAAAGAAGGTCGTTCACCTTCTCAGCCTCATCGCGAAGGTAAAGTCTGATATCAACAGCCACCTGATCATTACGGCTTCTTGCTGTGTGAAGCCTCTTACCAACATCGCCCTTACGAGCAGTCAGCTCACTTTCGATGAACATGTGAATATCCTCTGCATCGCTGTCAAAGGTAAGCCTTCCGTTTTCAATATCCTCGAGAATTCCTGTGAGACCATCAATAATCTCTTCGCAATCAGCTGTGGTGATAATTCCCTGCTTTGCAAGCATCTGCGCGTGTGCTATGGAGCCACAAATATCCTGACGGAACATTTTGCAATCGAAATGAAGAGATGAATTGAAATCATCTGCCTCCTTATCAAGTGCCTTTGAGAATCTGCCTGCCCACATTTTATCCATAATAAATTGCCCTTTCAAATCACTTTTGCACATCCGACCATATTTTATCGAATGTGCAAAAAGTTCAAATTATAATTACTTATCCAAACCGTTTTTCTCTCTCATCTTTGCCATAACCTTGATTGGAAGACCATAAAGGTTAATGAAGCCTGCTGAATCCTTCTGATCATAAACATCATCTTCATCAAATGTTGCCATATCAGCATCGTAAAGTGAGAATGGTGAACATACACCTGCGTTAATCATATTACCCTTGTAGAGCTTAAGCTTAACATCACCTGTAACAGTTTCCTGTGTTTCCTTGACAAAAGCAAGAATTGCCTTAACAAGTGGTGTGTACCACTGAGCATTGTAAACAAGCTCTGCAAGCTTCTGTGCAACAAGTGCCTTGTAGTGTGCTGTTTCCTTATCAAGGCAGATTGTTTCAAGAACATTGTGTGCCTTATAAAGAATTGCACCACCCGGGGTTTCGTAAACACCACGACATTTCATGCCAACAAGTCTGTTTTCAACAATATCAAGAAGACCGATACCGTTTGCACCACCAAGCTCATTAAGCTTTGTCACAAGCTCAACTGCACCCATTTCAACGCCATCGATAGCTGTCGGGATACCTTTTTCGAAGTGGATTGTAACATAGGTTGGCTTATCGGGTGCCATTTCAGGAGAAACACCCATTTCAAGGAAGCCTTCCTTGTTGTAAAGAGGCTCATTCATTGGATCCTCAAGATCAAGACCCTCGTGTGAAAGGTGCCAGATGTTCTTGTCCTTTGAATAGTTTGTTTCTCTGTTTATCTTAAGAGGAACATTGTGTGCCTCTGCATAAGCGATTTCTTCCTCACGGGATTTGATATCCCACTCTCTCCAAGGAGCAATGATTGGCATATCAGGTGCATAAGCCTTGATTGCAAGCTCAAATCTTACCTGGTCATTACCCTTACCTGTGCAACCGTGGCAAATAGCGTCTGCACCCTCAGCAATTGCAATCTCTGCAATTCTCTTTGCAATTGGTGGACGAGCGAAAGCTGTGCCGAGAAGATATTCTTCATAAATTGCGCCTGCCTGAACGCAAGGGAAAACATAATCTTCAAGGAATTCCTTTGTAAGGTCTTCAATGTAAATCTTTGAAGCACCTGTCTTGATTGCCTTCTCTTCAAGACCCTCAAGCTCACTTGCCTGACCAACGTTACCTGAAACTGCGATAACCTCACAGTTATTGTAATTTTCCTTGAGCCAGGGAATAATGATTGATGTGTCAAGTCCGCCTGAATATGCGAGAACTACTTTTTTGATGTTTTTCTTATCCATGATTTATTGCCTCCAAAATTGTTTTGAAAAAATATTCAATCGATATGCATAGTTATACACCTTTATGCATGAATTGTCAATACTTTTACCAAAATATTTTCATTTGTGCATTTTTTCTGCAAAATGTTATAAATCCACGGTGTATTACCATATTTTTTAGTTATTTTGTGACACATTTACAAAGATAATCCACTGAAGTATTCGTGCATTATAATTGTATATATGCAAAATTTATGCATAAAAAATGCATATATGCAGGAAATTCTGCATATATGCATGGTTTTTATAATCGCAGTGATTACATTGCAATTCCACCGGAAAGCATATTTCTGAGAATGTTAATGAAAACACCGAAAATCTTCTCGAAATAATAGAAGAAGTTGTAGCTGAACTCAGTTCTGTCTCCGCCGTGGTGACCAAGGTTTGATTCAGGATTCTGAGCAAGCTCGTTTGCTGTGAGGAGATGTGTTGAATATTCCCATGGATTTGATTCATCAAGCTCAATCACACGAGCACCCTGAATCATATTGTTGTAATATGAGTCATAAGTACAGCCGGGAGCCATAATAAGATCAATACCGTCACAATTTGCAATAAAGCCGTTCACATGGTCGTGACCGCAAATCATACCGAGAACATCGCCGCCTTCAACCATTGCATCCCACTGACCGTCGTTACCATAGCTTGGGCAGCATCTCTCAAAGAGATAGCCCTCGTACTGTGTCATATCAGGAATGAATGTGTAGATTGTTCCGTCCTGGAAGTTAATTGTTGCTTCACCAAGCTTAATATCTGTGGGAAGGAAAATCTTTTCACAAGGCTCCTGTGGAATAATGTGCTGGAAAACAAGTGAAGGAACAAGCTCGCCACCATTTGCAGCTGTCATTTCATCACGAACTGATTTATACCATTCAATCTGATCTTCACGAACCCAGTCGTAACCGAGCCATTCGCCATTTGATGCACGAACATAGTCACCTGTGTCAAACATCCAGAGATTAAATGCTGTCTTTGAGCCATCACTAGAAAGAATCGGGAGATTATGTGTGCCTGCACCATGAATTGAAGGGTCAGCATCGTATCCGAGGAAGCCTTCGTACTTCTGATATTCAGCAACAATCTCTTCTCTTGTCATGCCACCTGAATTTTCCTGGTCATGGTTGCCAAGAACCATAGTGTAAGGAACACCTGCTTCAATACAAGGAGCAAGCATTTGTGCATAGGTTCTCTTGTCATCATTATTAACATTATCACCTGTAAAAACAATAAGGTCAGGATCTGATGCACGGATTGCTTCTTCCATGAAGAAAATCATTTCATCCTGCATGGGGTAATCTGTCTGAACATCGGCAAAAACAAGAATCTTGAATTTTCCGTTTTCATCAAACTGAAGAGTTGTGTTGCTACCTGCCGCAAAGCCAACGCTCGCAAGAGAGAAAACAAGCACAACAGATAAAAGAACTGCTAAAAGCTTTTTCATAAAAATCTCCTCTTTTTCATTCAGAAAAATTTGTAAATTATATTATATACCCATATTTTTATTTTGTCAATTGATTTACAAGCTCTTTGAAGTGCTTGCCCTTTTCTTCAAAGTTTTTGTAGAAATTGTAGCTTGCTGCGGCGGGAGAGAAGAGACAAGCTCTGCCTTCTTCAGTGTGCTCACTGCAAAGTCTTACAGCATCTGCCATATCGCAAGCACAGAACATATTCTTTTTGCAGCCCTTCTTTTCAAGCTCAGCTATAATGTTGTGCCCTGTTTCAGGAAGTCCGACAAGATTTTTGATTTCCGACTCAAGAAGAAAAGTAATGAAATCCGTGTAATCAATACCTCTGTCAAGGCCACCGAAAAGAAGTGTGTCAACATTCCCCAGAGCCCTCACGGCACCAATAACCGCCGTGGGAATTGTCGCAATGCTGTCGTTATAATAGCTGACACCATTGATAACACCGACATATTCCATTCTGTGCTCAATGCCGCCAAAATTCTTTATGGCAAGACGCACAGCATCATCACTGACGCCGAAAATTCTTGCAACCGCCAGGGCATAGGCAATATCCTGCCTGTTATGCTCACCCTTCAGATGCTCTGTTGAATGCCACAGCTCGTTAACAAATTCATCCTCACGGGCATCTGTAAAGGTCACAGGGCATCCGTTGCCATTAACGATAACTTTATCCCAATCAACAATACCTTCGAGTTCCTGCTCGGGGTTATAAATAACCTTATCCCCCTGCTTCTGGAATCGGGCAATGTTAAGCTTTGAATTAACATAGCCCTCAAATCCCGTTTTGTAATGGTCAAGGTGCTCCTGATAAATGTTCACAAGCACTGCAACCTCAGGACTTGCTGTGGTAAACTCAAGCTGATGAGAAGACATCTCAATAACAGCAACAAGGCTCTCATCCTCATCTGCCTTTTCAAACACAGGAACACCGATATTTCCTATAAGGCATGTATTAACCCCACCCCACTTGAGCATTTCATAAATGAGCGTGGAGGTTGTGGTTTTCCCCTTTGAACCTGTTATTCCGACAACTGTGGGCTTGCAAAAGCGAAGAAACATATCTGTCTGGCAGGTTATTTCCGTTGTTCCGGGATACATATCATCCTCAAGAAAGGCAATTCCGGGGCTTTTAAAAACAATATCAAAATCGCCAAGGCACTTAAGATAATCCTCGCCATAAATCAACGAAACATTCCCGTCATCAATATCAGGCTTGTTCATATCACCGATCGCGAGAGCCTTGTGAGGAAGGTGCTTTCTTATATAGTTATATGTTGATTTTCCTTCTCTGCCAAAGCCGAGAATGAGAATCTTTTTATCTTTAATGTATTCAATTATCTGAGACAAGGATCACATCTCCATTTTATTTTATTCAGCAAAAAGATACCCGTTTTTTCCCTTACCCTTTACAGCGTACATAGCCTTATCCGCACTTTCATAAAGCTCACCGTAGGAGCTTCCGTGAACGCCGTAAAGTGCGATACCCACACTGCAGGAATATTTCTTATCAGGTATCTCGTCAAGTCTTACGCTGTGGCAGATTTTGATAATATCCTCAGCTGTTTTTTCTGCCTTTGTGCGAATAGACTGTTCGTCATCACCATCGCCACTGACAAAAAGAACAAACTCCTCACCACCAACTCTACCCAGTGTGTCATTTGCACCGAAGCGGATAGACAGCTTACCTGTAAACTGACGAAGGAAGCTATCACCCACGTTATGCCCATATGTATCATTAAGCTTTTTAAAATCATCTATATCAATAAACAACAATGCACCCTGCTCATTTGGGGATGTGCTTAAGATTTCAGATATTTTAAGGCTGGTGGAAAGCTTATTGAGAAAGCCTGTGAGCTGATCTGTTTCTGCCTGAGAAATAAGACGTGTCTTTTCCTTCTTTTCTTTATCAACATCCGTAATAGTACCAACAAATCTTGATGCATTTCCTTCAGCATTGAAAATGACAGCAAACTTTACTCTTTGCCACACGCCATCACCACGGGCATTTATGACACGCATATCAAAAACATTGATTTTTTTACCCGCAAGAGCATTGCTGAGCGCCTCAATAAATACCGGTACATCACGATGATCGATAATATCGCCATATGTAAAGGTTTCAATAGCATCTTCAATTCTTGTTCTGCCCTTGCCACCTCTTATTTTTGAAGAGCACTCAAAAACATCCTCTGCCACATCATAGTTAAAAAGAACATTATCTGAAATCTCCTCAACAATTTCATATCTCTCTTTTTCTTCTTCGATCTGCATCTGAAGGCGCTTCATATCTGTGATATCTGTTATGTTGCAGATAAACACAAGCTCCTCCTTTGAAACGTTTCGTGGCTTTCTTGTGGAGATGAGCGCCCATGCCTTCTCTCCACCCTTTTTGTTAATGCGTGTTTCAAACTGAATAATCTCACCGGGCTCATACTGGGTGTTGATTTTTGAAACAATATCAATGAAATCATTTTGATTAAAAAGATTCATTCTCACATCAGCGCTGAGCTCCTCGTATTCCTCTCTTGTGTATCCAAAAATATTGAAGAACGCATCGTTGGTATAATCAAGTTTTACACCATCGGGATGTGGGGAAACCATAGCGATACCTGTAACAGCATCCTTAAGCATGGTTTCAAGTTCCTCTCTTGATAACTCCTCTTCATAAACTCCACCAAGTGGTCTCATGATAACAGCCTCCAAGCAATAAATTTACACATTACCATTTTTAATATATCACATATTATTTTATATAACAAGGATTTTCTTATAAACACTTGAATAAATACACTTTATTGTATATAATTTAATATGGTTAAATATGATACATGTTTATACCAAATTTCAAAGCAACGGAGACACTTATGTTAGAATTAAAAAACATTTCATTCAATGTTGCCGATGAAAAAGGTGAAAAGGATATCATCAAGGATATATCTCTCACCCTTGAAGACGGCAAATTTCTTGTTATAACAGGCCCCAACGGTGGTGGTAAATCCACCCTTGCGAAGCTCATTATGGGTATTGAACAGCCCACAGGCGGTCAGATTCTCTGGAATGGTCAGGACATTACAAACATGTCCATCACAGACAGAGCAAGGCTTGGAATAGGCTATGCCTTCCAGCACCCACCAAGATTCAAGGGCTTATCTGTAAGAGACCTGCTCAGCCTTGCCCACGGAAGCGACCTTCCCGAGGACCAATGCTGTGCATACCTTACCCATGTTGGTCTTTGCTCAAAGGATTATCTCAATCGTCAGGTTGATTCATCTCTTTCAGGTGGTGAAATCAAGAGAATCGAGATTGCCACTCTTATGGCAAGGGATCTTCAGCTGGCAATATACGATGAGCCCGAAGCAGGCATTGACCTTTGGAGCTTCAATATGCTCGTAGAAAGCTTCAAGGGTATTTCAAAAACCCGTAAGGAAAGCATGATAATCATTTCCCACCAGGAAAGAATTATGAAAATAGCAGATGAAATCGCAATTGTTGCAGATGGTGTTGTAAAGAAAATTGGTCCTCAGAGCGAAATATTCCCTGAGCTTATGGCTGAATTCAACAGTAACACCTGCACATTCAGATAAAGGAAAACATTATGAATAATATAGATCGCACAATGCTCCAGGCTGTTGCAGACCTTCACGAAACACCTCAGGGAGCATATAATATCAGAAAAAATGGTGAAGGAATTGAAAGGCGCTCAAGTGCAAACATCACAATTGAGCCAAAGCAGGACAAGCCGGGCATAGACATCACTGTTAAGCCCGGAACAAAAAACGAAAGCGTGCACATTCCTGTTATCATTACAGAAACGGGTGTGGATGACCTTACCTACAACGATTTTTATATCGGTGACGATTCAGATGTTGTTATTGTTGCAGGCTGTGGAATTCACAACTCAGGTGACAAAAAGAGTGAGCACGATGGCATTCACAGATTTTTCATCGGCAAAAACGCCCGTATCAAATATGTTGAAAAGCACTATGGTCAGGGCGAGGGCACAGGTGAAAGAGTGCTTAATCCCGTAACAGAAATTTATATGGATGAAAATTCATATTGTGAAATGGAATCCGTACAGATAAAGGGCGTTGACTCCACCAAAAGAGACACTGTGGCAAAGCTTGAAAAGGGAGCTTCCCTTGTTATTCTTGAAAAGCTTATGACTCATGGAGACCAGATTGCACATTCAGACATGGTTATTGAGCTTAATGGCGAGGACGCATCAGCACAAATCATCTCCCGTTCTGTTGCTAAGGATACGTCACAGCAGGTGTTCTACCCCCGTGCAGTGGGCAATGCAAAATGCCGTGCCCATGTGCAGTGTGACTCAATCATTATGGACGAAGCAAAAATCCGTTCCATTCCAGAAATTGCTGCAAACCACTTTGAAGCAAACATTGTTCATGAGGCAGCAATCGGCAGAATAAATAACGACCAGCTTCTCAAGCTTCAGACAATGGGCAAGACTCCCGAAGAGGCTGAAGAAATAATAATAAACTGTTTCCTCAAATAATTTATTCAGGTGATAAAAATGGCAAAAAGAGTTTTAGCATTCGATTTCGGTGCTTCAAGCGGCAGAGCAATTATCGGTGAATTCGATGGTGAAAAAATCACTCTTCGTGAGGTTCATCGTTTCTCAAACGACCCCGTAACAATAAACGGAACAACCTACTGGGATGTTCAAAGACTTTTCTTTGAAATCAAGCAGGGTATCCTTAAGGCAAAAGAGGATGGCGGCTTTGATTCAATCGGAATTGACACATGGGGTGTTGACTTTGGGCTTCTCAGAAAAGACGGAACACTCATTGAAAACCCTGTCCACTACCGTGACAAGAGAAATGATGGCATGGCTGAAAAAGCCAAGGAATATATGTCTCACGAGAGAATGTATGACATAACGGGAATTCAGTTTATGGATTTTAACACTGTTTTCCAGCTTCTCTCCCTCAAGGAAAACAGACCGTATATCCTTGAAGAGGCAGACACACTCCTGTTTATGCCTGACCTTCTTGCATACATGCTCACAGGCGTGAAATCAACAGAATATTCCATTGCAACAACATCGCAGATGGTTGACCTCAAAACAAGAGACTGGTCAGATGAAATTCTTGATGCTCTCGGAATTAAAAAATCTATACTTACAAAAATTGTGCCCACAGGCACTGCAATCGGCAAGCTGAGTGCTGACATCTGCGAGGAGCTTGGCGTTCCTCCGGTGGATATCATCAGCGTTGCATCTCACGATACACAAAGTGCAATTTCTGCTGCACCTTGTGAATATGAGGACTTTGCTTTCATCAGCAGTGGCACTTGGTCTCTTTTCGGCACAGAGGTTAAAGAGCCTGTTCTCAACGAGGCATCAAAGAAGCTTAATGTAACAAATGAGGGTGGATACAATTATTCAATTGCGTTCCTCAAGAATATATGTGGCTTGTGGCTTATTCAGGAAAGCAGACGCCAATGGATAAGAGAAGGCACCGAATATTCTTATGCAGAGCTTGAAAAGCTTGCTCTCGAATGTGAGCCCCTTAAGTGTTTTATTGACCCTGATTCACCTGAATTCGGTGTAATGGGTAACATTCCTAAAAGAGTCAAGGAATATTGTGAAAGAACCAACCAGTACATACCACAGACAGTGGGCGAAATCATGCGTTGCATTTATGAAAGCCTTGCACTTAAATATCGCCTCACATTTGACGGAATTATGGAGTGCACCGGCAAAAAATATGACCGTATTCATGTTATGGGTGGTGGCACAAAGGACAAGCTCCTTCTCGACATGACAGCACAGAGCTGTAATGTGGATGTTTACGGTGGCCCGATTGAAGCAACTGCCCTCGGAAACATTGCAATCCAGCTTATCTCCTCAGGTGCTGTGAGTGATATCAAGCAAGCCCGCAAAATAATCGCTCAGGGCGAAAATCTCAAGCTTTATTCCCCTCACGACAGAGACGTCTGGGAGGATGCATATAAAAGATTTACAAGTATTATTGAAAAATAAGGATTGTGTGATATGACAACTTTACCACACCTTGAGGATTCAAGCATAAGATATATCCTCGAAACAGTGGAAATAATCACCGAATCCACAGGAGAACGGCGCACAGGACAAAAGGGCGAAAAACAGGCAAGCCACATCCTTATGAATGAGCTCATGAAATATTGCGACGATACTCAGGAGCAGCACTTCCAGACTCATCCGGGTGCCGGCACATTGACACAGAAGATATTATGTGCCTTGTTGATTGTGTGCCTTGTACTGTTCTCTGTCTCAGTTTCTAACGGATATGTTGGAACTGCAGTTATTTCCCTGCTTCTCAATCTTGCGATCTTCGGTGTATTTTCATATAAATTCCTATTTGATGGAACAAAGCTTGATATCATCAAGCCCAGGAAGAATTCATCAAATATTCTGGGCAGACGCTTCCCTCGGGGCACAGCCCAATCACGAGTGGTGCTTGTGGCTCACCCCGACGCTCCACTCACCTTTCGCACCTTCATCTTCGGAAATATGGCAGCATACATAATAAGCTTCTGCTCTGTTGTGGGAAACACACTTCTCTTCTGTGGACAGGCTCTCTTCCTCTTCTGTGGAGCACCCATAGGCGAAAAGCTTTTCAGCGTTTGGAGTGTTATCTGCTTTGTTTTTCTTCCATTTTACCTTGTTGGTATTTTTCTCATCAATCCCAGAAAAACAGCCTCGGGTATAAGCTCGAGCCTCATTCCATCTGCTGTGATTCTGAGCATTCTCAAGCAGTTTTCCGAAGACAGCTTCAGATATGAGAAAACTGAATTCTGCTGCCTTATAACAGGCTCAGAATATTCAGGAAGAGCAGGCTCTTACGCCTTTGCGAAGAAATATCGCAGATTGTTTTCCGATATTCCCACAGTGTTCATTCCCATTGAGGAATTGACCACCTCGGATAAGCTTTCTGTTTTCTTTAAAGACGGAAGCGGAAACACGGGCTCTGCTGAGATCGCCTCCGTTATCGGACAGGCTGCAGAAAACCTTCAGCTACCACTCACAAAGGAAAATGTGTTTTTAGGCTCAGCTGCATTTACGCCCTTTGCCCTGAACCATTTCCCCGCTTGTTCTTTGGGAACATCTAAAAAGCACACATCTAAAAGTGTCTCCCCCACCGCAGATAAAATTACTGCAATACGTCGTAAAACAATCAGCGATGTGGGTGCACTCATTATAGAAACATTAAATTATTTTGACAGTTGAGGTATTTACTATGGCAAAAATTCTTAATTCATCAATCAAAAATATTCCATGGCAGGACAAGCCTGTAAATTGTAAGGACCCTGTCTGGAGATATACAGAAAACCCGATTATTGACCGTTCATTTGTTAAGGATGCAAACAGCATCTTCAACTCTGCTGTTGTTCCCTACAAGGGCAAATTTGCAGGTGTTTTCAGAATGGATGATGTTACAAGAGAGCAATATCTTGTAACAGGCTTCAGCGATGATGGTATTCACTGGAAGCTTAATGATGAAAAGATTTTCGGTGGTTACGATCCACGTCTTTGCGAAATGGATGGGGTTTATTACCTTTCATGGGTTTGTCACACTGAATGTGGTACATCCATCGGCATTGCCACAACAGAGGACTTTGAATCCTGGACACGCTATGAGAATGCCGTTCTCCCTGTTTCAAGAAATGGTGTACTCTTCCCAAGAAAAGTCAATGGTGAATACATGCTCTTCTCACGCCCTTGTGACAAGGGTCACACTCCATACGGTGAGATTTTTCTCAGCCACTCAAAGGACCTTACATACTGGGGCAAGCACCGTTTTGTAATCCGTCCCGAAATGAACTGGGAAATGACAAAGGTTGGTGCAGGTCCGACACCTATCGAAACAGATGAAGGCTGGCTTTGCTTCTATCACGGTGTTCTCACAAGCTGCAACGGCTTCACATACAGCATGGGCGCTATGCTTGTTGACAAGGATGAGCCATGGAAGGTGCTTCACAGAGCCGACCGCTATCTCCTTTCACCAAGAGAAATTTACGAATTTGTCGGAGATGTGCCCAATGTTTGCTTCCCTTGTGCAGCACTTGCTGACAGTGAGACAGGCAGAATTGCCATTTACTACGGTGGTGCAGACACAGTGGTTGGTCTTGCATTCACAACTGTTGATGAAACAATAAGCTACATTAAAGAACACGATTTACTCAAATAAAATGGTTTTAAAAAAATTCTTCGGTGACAAAGCATTTTATAAAATGCTTTTGTCACTTACAGTACCAATAATGATTCAGAATATAATCACCAACTTCGTCAGCCTTCTTGACAATATTATGGTGGGCTCTCTGGGTACAGAGCAGATGTCAGGTGTTTCCATTGTGAATCAGCTGCTGTTTATATTTAATCTTGCAATTTTCGGCGCCCTGAGTGGTGCAGGAATTTTCACATCACAATTTTATGGTAAAAAAGATCCTGACGGTATCAGATATACCGTCAGGTATAAAATTTATATAGGTCTTTTGATTCTGGTTGTTGGAATCGGCATTTTCACCTTTTTCAAGACACCTCTCATAAACCTTTTCCTTCACGAATCAGACGGCTCGGGCGACATCACCCTGACCTTAAGCTATGCAAAGGATTATCTCAATGTTATCCTTTGGGGGCTCTTCCCATTCTGTGTAACGCAAGTTATCTCAAGCTCTCTTCGTGAAACGGGCGAAACTGTTGTGCCTATGGTGGCAAGCTTTGTAGCTGTTGTTGTTAACTGTTCCTTTAACTGGGTACTCATCTTCGGCAAGCTTGGCTTCCCTGCGCTTGGTGTTGTTGGCGCAGCAACAGCGACAAACATTTCAAGATACACAGAGTGTATCATTCTTGTTCTTTACACAATTAAGAAGCGCTCACGCTTTCCATACTTCAAAGGTCTTTTCAAATCCTTTTACATTCCCGGAAGAATCTGTCGCGACATCACAGTTAAGGGTATGCCCCTTCTCTTCAATGAGCTTTTCTGGTCTCTCGGAATGACTCTTTTAAGCGTTGTGTACAGCCTCTACGGTATTGATGTTGTAGCAGGCTACAGCATTTCCTCCACAGTAATGAATCTTGCAAACATTGCATTTATTTCAATGGGCGCCAGCATTTCAATCATTGTGGGCAAGCTTCTCGGTGCAAACGAATTTGAGAAGGCTTACGACACAGACAGAAAGCTTATCACCTTCTCTGTGCTCATAAGCATAGGCGTATCTTTTGTGGTTTTCAACCTTGCAGATTACATTCCCCTGATTTATAACACAAGCCCACAGTCAAAGGAATATGCAGCATATTTCATAAAGGCAGCCTCCTGCTTTTCCTTTATTCACGCTTTTGCAAATGCCGCATATTTCACCATAAGAAGTGGTGGAAGAACTGTAATCACCTTCCTAATGGACAGCGTGTATATGATGGTTGTGGCTGTGCCTTTCGCCTTCAGTCTTTACTATGTTTTCCACCTTGATATTCTTGTTTCCTTCCCCATTATACAGGCTGTGGATATAATAAAGGTTATTATAGGCCTCATTCTTATAAAAAAACGGGTATGGCTTAATAACATTGTTGATTAACAATATTCTCGCCAGCTTAATACAAAAAAACAAACTCCGTAAGCAAAACTTACGGAGTTCATTTTTTGGAATTCAATTATTTTACAGCGTTCTTAAGAGCTGCGCCTGCCTTGAAAGCAGGAACCTTTGATGCAGCGATTTTAAGAGTTTCGCCTGTTCTTGGGTTGCGGCCTTCCTTAGCTGCTCTTTCACGTACTTCAAAAGTACCGAAGCCGATAAGCTGAACCTTGTCACCCTTAGCAAGAGCACCTTCGATTGCGCCGAAAACTGCTGCTACTGCCTTATCTGCATCCTTTTTTGAGAAACCTGCAGCTGCTACTGCATTTACAAGATCTGTCTTGTTCATTTTGAAATCCTCCAAAAAAAATTTATTTTCCAAATCGTAAATACGATTTATTATGGACTATTGTTTTTTTGCTTCGTTCCACAGGCTGTCAAGAACCTCTAATGAAGCCTTTTTCATATCAATGCCTTTTTCCGAAGCAAGTCTTTCTGTTATGGAAAAACGTTTCATAAACTTCTGTGTTGCCTTTTCAAGGGCTGTTTCTGCATCGCAATTGCAGAATCTTGCCACATTCACAGCAGAAAAAAGCAAATCTCCCAACTCATCCTCAATATCTGCCTGAACGCCACTCTCAAGTGCCACCTTAAGCTCTGTGGCTTCTTCCTCCACCTTAAGAAACGCACCCTCGGCATCGTCCCAATCAAAGCCCGCCTTCTTTGCCTTTGACTGCACCTTCTGTGCCTTCATAAGTGCGGGGTATGTGGCAGGGATGGAAGCCATTGCGTCGGACTGAGTCTTCTGGCTTTTTGTTTGACGCTTGATATTGTCCCAGTTTATGAGAACATCGTCTGTGGAAGAAACATTCACATCACCGAAAACATGGGGATGGCGAATAATGAGCTTCTGACAAATGTCATTACAAACCTCATCAATCGTGAACCAGCTTTCTTCCTTTGCCATGTCTGCGTGAAGAACAATCTGAAGAAGAACATCGCCAAGCTCCTCCTGCATAAGCACAGGATCAAGCTTATCAATAGCTTCAAGCACCTCGTAGGTTTCCTCCAAAAAATTCTCTCTGATGGACTGATGGGTCTGCTCTCTGTCCCAAGGACAGCCACCCGGTGCTCTCAAGATGCGAATAATCTCAATCAGGTCTTCAAAGCTGTATTTTTCCTTGAATGTAAATTCAACTGCCATAGTTCTGTGTACCTCTATATTTTATACGATAAGTTTATATTTTTCAAGTATTTCGGCAATTTTTTCTCCCTTTGGAAGCAATAAAATGTCATTTTTGACCAAAGTTTTCAACAATAATGCCGAAATAGCATAAACAAGCACTGCAACACCGATAGAAATCAGGCAAGCCAGCGAATGTCCATTAAGTCTTGATGACATATCACCAAATGTGAGAACTGAGCAAAGAAGTGTGTATGAGCCCCATGCAGACACGCCGCAAAGCACTGCCGCAATAAATGGTTTCACAAGCACGGTCTTAATGTCAATCCTTACACCTGTCTCCTTACGAAGAACAAAATAGTTGATGAATATGCAAAGAAGATAGAAGAACGCTGTGCCGAAAACTGCACCCTTAATATTAACGGAAGGAATACCGATAAGGAAGAAATTAAGACCTATCTTGAATGCACAGCCGATAGCAAGTGCCTTTGCCGGTACATCTGCCCTGCCGATTGCCTGAAGGATATTTGTCAACGGTGATGACAATGTGAGTATTGGCATCATGAGACCATAGAGTGCGAGCACAGGTGCCGCAACAGCGATGCCACTCTGATTTTCTGTGCCTGTGTAAAGGAGTGAAAGAATAGGCTCACTCAGTGCAAAGAAGCCTGCACCTGCAGGAAGAGCAATAAGCATTGTTGTTCTGAAAACAGTGTTTACTGTTTCGTTGATTGTTTTACCATCATTTTTTGCTCTTGCACCTGAAATGATGGGAATTGCACTTACACCAAGTGTCATCATTATTGTGGGAATAAGGTTTCTGAAATCAAGAGTGGTGTCATAAGCACCATAAAGGAAGGTGTGAATAGCATCACTTGAAATGCTTGCCTGCTCAATTGAATCGCCGTAAATTCCCATAATCACACTGAAACTTTCAGCCACAACGCTTTTAAGACGATTCTGAATCATCCATGTGTCAATAAAGTTTGTAATGTTAAGCACAAGAGAGCTCACTGCTGTGGGAACTGCAATTTTAATAATCTCGCTTACTGTATCTTTGTTTCGTGTGGCAAGAGGCGAATTCACAAGCATATCCTTGCTGATTCCGTCCTTCTTGATTTTGTGGCGAAGCACGGTATAGATTGTTCCGAAAACCGTACCAAGAGTAACACCCAGGATTGCAGCAGCTGCAGCCACTGCATAAACAATGGCAGGAAGGGCGTCTCCTTCAGCCATCTGACCGAAAACCTGACCATTTGCAGCAACCTCAGCTGTGGCGTAGTTAATAACGCCATAGGAAAGCACAAGTCCGAAAACAAGCTTACCGATTGACTCAATAACCTGTGAAATTGCCGTGGGGTACATATTATTGAGACCTTCGTAATAGCCTCTGTATGTACTCATCATACAGCAGAAAAGAATAGATGGAGCAATCGCATAAACGCTGAAAATGGCGTATGGTGAGCCAACAGAGTCAACATAAGGCCTTGCAGCAAGGAGAAGTGCCCCCGTGCCCACAATACCCAATGCAAGGAAAAGCGGGAATGTTATTTTCATTACCTGCTTAACATCGCGGTATTTACCTAATGCAACATTTTTTGAAACGATGGTGGAAACCGCAACGGGAAGACCTGCCATAGAAATTGCATAAATAGGTGTGTAGATATTATAAGCAGATGCGAAATAGCCTCTGCCCAGAGAGCCGATAATTCCCGTAAGAGGAATTTTATACACGGCACCAATAATCTTAACAAGAGCAGTTGCAACAACAAGGACCATTGCACCACCAAGAACATTTTGTTTTTTTGCTGATTTATCTGCCATCTTAAATCTCCTTTGGACCAATAAACTCTCTCATAAGAGAGTTGTCGGGGACTAATGCTTTATCAATAACAGGGAATTGCTCCAGGGCTCTTATAAGCCTCTGAGATTCGCTGTAAAATTCAGAATCCTTTTTCACCATTGAAAGAAGCTCAATTGCAGCCTCCTTGAGAATGCAGGTTTCATAAAGATGAATGGTGTTTATTTTTATATCCGCATTGTCTCTGAAGGGGAAAAGGAATGTATCCTCACCATATCGCACCTTTATCCACATCCTGTATGTTTTTTCAACGGGACTGTTACGGAATTGAGAATCTCTCACGAGCCTTCTTATGAATCTCATATTTCGTTTATTGAGAACAATGCTTCCTTTATTATTATATATTCTTGAGGAAACATTTATATAAATTTTAAGAAGTCTGTCCTTTGGAAGCACATCTGTAATAACGGGATTAAGAGCATGAAGTCCCTCAACGATTATCACATCAGTTGGAGCGATTTTGAGCTTCTTATATTCAGGCTTTCTGGAGCCTGTAACGAAATCAAACTCGGGAAGCTCTGTCTCTGCGTTATAGAGAAGCTCCTTCATTTTCTCCTGAAAGCACTTGATATCAAGAGCCTCCACAGATTCGAAATCAGGTGTTCCGTCAGGGAAAAGAGGTGCATCCTTGTTATCAAGATAAAAATCATCAAGAGAAATGATATAGCTGTTTATCCCCTTTTCCAGAAGTGTTGACCTGAGCTTATTTGCCGTGGTGGTTTTACCTGCAGAGCTTGGACCTGCAATCATAACAATCTCGGAGATTTCTCTGTCTGCAATAAGCTGTGCAATATTTCCGATTTTGTTATTATATCGTGCTTCACAGCTTTCAATGAAGACTTGTGGCTCAAGTGCCTGCTCGCATATATATTCAAAATTATTGTTTATGTTTGACATTTCGGATACCTCCCTTCGGATTATTTATTATATTCTTTGAAAAACTCCGTTATTCTTTCTTTTTTGGAGAGGAGCTCCTCAAAACGTGATATGTACTCGAACGGGAATTTATAATTGAATATTCTTTCAATTTTCTCAATATTGGGTGAGAGAAGCTTTGTCACAGAGCCTGCCCCCACTGAAAGTATATGCTGATATTCCTCCATCATCAGAATGTTATACTCACATTCCTTGCCATTTTTGCACCAGCCCACATTTTCAAAATTCCCGAGCGCCTTGCTCTGACGGTACATATAATATGGGTGATATCCTGCATTTGTGAGAGCTTCAACAGAATAATCAAGCATCGCTTCAATATTCTTTGAGGTAACTGAATCTGTTTCATCCTCTGTCACAAGAGTGGAGGACCTTTTAAGTGCCAGTGTGTGCACCGTTATGTTATCTGCCCCCAGAGAGATTGCCTTGTTAACACTTTGCTCAAAGCTCTCCATGGTATCTGTAGGGAGACCTGCTATAAGGTCCATGTTGATAACCGAAAAGCCCATTTCACGGGCAAGAAGATATTTTTCAATCGTCAGCTCACTTGTGTGCTGACGTCCGATTTCACGAAGCACGCCATCATTGAAGGTCTGCGGGTTAATGCTTATTCTGTTAACTCCGTGATTTTTCAGAGTCTGAAGCTTTTCCTTGGTTATTGTATCGGGTCTGCCTGCTTCAACAGTATATTCTCTGCAGGAGGACAAATCGAAGCTTTCTTCAATAACCGAAAGCACCCTGTCCAGCTGCTCATGTGTGAGGGTGGTCGGTGTGCCCCCACCCCAATAAACAGTGGTAAGCACAAGTCCATTTTCCATTGCCTTTCTTCCCGTGAAAGCTATTTCCTCACAGAGCTTGTCAACATAATCGGGAACAAGCCGCTTTGCAGAATCTGTGCCTATGGAATGTGACACAAAGGAGCAATAGCTGCACCTTGTAGGACAAAATGGTATGCTGATATAAAGGCTGAAGGAATTTTCGGGAGAATTTTTTATAATCTCCCTTTCTGCCTTTGCAACGCTTAAGGCAAGTGCCGTTTTCTTTTCATCCACAAAAAATCTGTTAAGAAAATAATCAACAGCATATTCCTCACCCTTCTCCTCCATTTTGTTGAGAAGAAGCTTTGAGGGTCTCACTCCCGTGAGCATTCCCCACTTTGGTGCATAACCACACATATTTTTGAGAAGTGGGTATGCAAGAGAGAGAAGGTCATACTCTTCATCAGTGCAATCAGCAATCGTTTTTTCTCTTTCAGAGCTTTGCTTTTCTCCTTTAAGAGAAAGCTCTGCTTTGAAATAGATTTTATCTTCGGTTTTAGTTATCTCTGTATAGAAATAGTCACCATTATCCTCTGCGAAGTCCTTGAGACAGGTGTTCTTCTCAAAGGGCATAAAAAGGAACAAAAGCTTTTCTGTTTCATAAAGATAGTTGTGATTTATGCAATATATATTCATACCAAATAACTGTTATACATTAGCTCTCTTTCCATTGTGGTGCTTTCTCCGTGTCCGCAGATAAGCACTGTTTCCGGTGGGAGCTTCTTTAATTTTTTCAGGGAATTCATAAGCTGTGGGTAGCTTCCGCCGTAAAGGTCTGTTCTGCCTACGCTGTTTTTAAAAAGAGTGTCTCCTGTAAATGCAAGATTTTCACTTTCAATATAGAAAACTGCACTGCCAAGAGTGTGTCCCGGTGTGGCAATAACAGAAATTTCTGATTTTCCAAAAGAAAGAGTATCACCATCATTAACACATTTATCCGCCTTGCAGGGGTAGAGCTCAAGTCCGAAAACTGCAGCACCTGAAAGGAAGCTATCATAAAGTGCAGGCGCATCAGGCTCACAAACTACAACTATTGCTTCAGGATATTTCTCCTTGAGCCTTCCCACACCTGATGTGTGGTCAAAGTGACCATGAGTGCAGATTATATATTTAAGCCTCTCAATTCCGCTTTCTCTTATTGCCTTTTCAAGAACTGCGTTATAGCTCCCCGGGTCAATGACGGCACCCTGCTTATCCTCTGTGCAAAGCACACAGCAATTGGCATCAACAACGCCGAGAGGAAAAAACTTAACATTCATTTCAAACACTCCAGATATCTGTATCAAAGAAGATTGTTACAGGACCATCGTTGACAAGAGAAACCTTCATATCTGCACCGAAAATGCCCTTTTCCACCCTTGAAACTCCATATTCCTTCAATTTGCTGCAAAAAAGCTCATAAAGCTCATTTGCCCTTTCGGGCGCTTCGGAGGGTGTGAAGGATGGTCTGTTCCCTTTTTTGCAATCAGCACAAAGAGTAAACTGTGATATAGCAAGAATTTCACCTGCTACATCAAGTATGGAAAGATTCATTTTTCCGTTTTCATCTTCAAAAACTCTCAGGGATGAAACCTTTCTTGCAAGTAAATCTGCGTGTTTTTCCTCGTCACCCTTCATTACTCCAAGAAGAATCATATAGCCCTTACCTGAAGCTCCAACAACCTTACCGTCCACGCTTACAGAGCTTTCAAGCACTCTCTGAATAACAGCCTTCATCAGTTACTGCTCCTTGTTACATCTATAATTCCACTGATTGTCTTGAGCTTCGAGATAACCACATTAAGGAAATCTGTGCTCTTGACGGTAATTGTGATGTAGATATAATATCTGCCATCCTTCATTTCACGGGTATTGATTGAGTTAATCATAACCCTCATGTCTGCAAGAAGTGTTGCAACATCTGCCATAAGGGCAACACGACTTTCACAATAAATCGCAAGACTTGCCTTGAATTCCTGATTCATATTACTTGCAAGCCATCTTGCACTTACCCATCTTTCAGGCTCCTCGCAGGTTGAGAAATCCTTTGGCACATTGGGACAATCCCTCTTATGGACAGATACACCATGACCTCTTGTTATAAAGCCGATAATTTCGTCTCCCGGAATTGGTGCACAGCAACGGGATAGCTTGATAAGACAATTATCAATGCCCTCAATTGATACACCCTCACCGACTGCTCTTTTAGTGGATTTGCTTTCCTGAACCTTGATTTTTTCAGGCTGACGGGCTGTTGAGAGCCTGTGATATTCATCTCTCAAGAACGGAAGCACTCTTGAAATAAAAATACCGCCATAGCCAATGGAAGCATAGAAATCATCCACCGAGCCACAATGATAACGCTCTGCGAGTGTTTCAATAAGTGCCGTATATTCTTCATCGGTAAAGCGCATCTTATTGCGTTTGATTTCTCTTTCAAGCTCTGCTTTACCTTCAACAATATTTTCATCCCTGCGTTCTTTTTTGAACCAGGCACGGATTTTCGTTCTTGCACTGCTGGTCTTAACAATTGTGAGCCAATCTCGGCTAGGTCCCTTACCCGGCTGTGATGAGGTCAGAACCTCAACAATTTCGCCTGTCTGCACCTTATAGTCAAGAGGCACAATTCTGCCACCAACCTTGGCGCCAACCATTTTCGTGCCCACAGCAGAGTGGATGGCGTATGCAAAGTCAATAACAGTTGACCCTGCAGGAAGATTTATAACGTCACCCTTCGGAGTGAAAACGAAAACCTCTTCAGAAACAAGGTCACTTTTGATTGTTCTGACAATATCCTTAACATCGTCTGCATCCTTCTGTGTTTCGAGAAGCTGACGAATCCACTGAAGTCTCTCTTCAAATTTCTGTGTACCGTTAAGGCCCAGCTTATATTTCCAATGGGCAGCAATACCGAATTCTGCCGTGTGGTGCATTTCCCATGTACGAATCTGCACCTCAAATGGAATACCTGCCTTGCCGATAACGGTGGTGTGAAGTGACTGATACATATTCGGCTTGGGTGTTGAGATATAGTCCTTGAATCTTCCCGGAATGGGAGTGAACATATCGTGAATTATACCAAGACAGTCGTAGCACTCAATTGTGGAATTAACAATAATTCTCACGGCATAGATATCATAAATCTCATCGAAATTTCTGTTCTGCATATACATTTTTCTGTATATACCGTGAACACTCTTGATTCGTGCTTCAAGAGCAGAATCCGGCACAACCTTCTTTACCCTGTCGCCTATCTGCTTTTTGATAGATTCAAGGAATTCCTTGTGGGATTTGCCCTGCTTTGAAAGCTCATCTTCAATTTCCTTGTAGCCTATCGGGTCAAGGTAGCTGATTGCTCTGTCCTCAAGCTCCTCTTTAATGGCTCTGATACCGAGACGGTGAGCAATGGGAGCATAGATTTCAAGTGTTTCAAGAGCTTTGTCGCGACGCTTCTGTGGTGCCACAAAATTGAGGGTACGCACATTGTGAAGTCTGTCTGCAAGCTTAATAATGATAACTCTTATGTCTTCGGACATGGCAAGAAGCATTTTACGGACATTTTCAGCCTGCTGCTCTTCCTTATCCTTGATATCAAGAGGTACCTTGCCCAGCTTTGTGAGTCCATCCACCAACGCAGCAATATCCTTGCCAAAATCTTTTCTTACATCCTCAAGAGTTAACTCTGTATCCTCAACAGTATCGTGAAGCATTGCTGCCACCACGGATTGATAGTCCATTCCGTAGTCAAGAACAATTTTTGCAACAGCAATAGGATGGATGATATACGGCTCACCCGACGAACGCATCTGCCCGTTATGCCAGTGCTTTGCTGTTCTGAAGGCTTTATCAATTATTTCGGCTTCTTCAACACCGAAAACCTCTGCTGCCTGATGACGCAGCTCATTATACATCAATTCAACACTTGTGTTTTCATCCACACCTATCACCTCTTCTCAATTATATTTTTGTGCTTTAATAAAAATCCTTGAATTTTCAATCGGGTTTTTCACCGGTTCTGCAGGGAGACGGTAGCCACCCTCGGAGTGCTTGATAATGCCAAGCTCTGTAAGCACATCGAGAGCAATGCTGCAATTAACTGTGTTTTCAAGAGGGAGCCCCAATCTGAAGCACATAACCTCTGCTGAGTGATTCCAGACCTGCTTGAGCTTTACAAATTTATAAACCTCACCACAAAGCTCTCTTGTAACAGCCAGCTTTGTGTTAAACTCCTCTCCTGCACAGAAATCCTCATAGGTCTGCAGAGCAGAAATAACCTTATCATCATCAGTATTGCTGAATCTTATATCCTTTATCTGGATGTTTACTCTTTCCTTGCCCATATACTCACCCTTGGAAAGACGCACTGCCACATCGACCTTATCCTCTTTTCTGAATGGGAAATCATAAATTGTGGTAGAAAACATCACAGCATTAACAGCACAACCGTTTCTTTCAAGAGTCAGGCGCATGTGCTTGCCACCACCAACCGGCTGTATGCCCGTGATTGTCATATTATAAAGACCGAAAACGGGCTGCGAATTTTCTGCACCAAAGGGAGCAAGGATATCAATCGAGGAAACCATGTCAGTGTTGATTGAGATGGGATTCAATTTGCAATCTATCACAAGCTCGCTTACTGCTCTTTCAACAGAATTTGCATATTCATTGATTTTATTACGAAATTCGTCAATTCTTTCCTTTTCAATGCTCAGACCGGCAGCCAGCACATGACCACCATACTGCACAAGACAATCCTTGCAATAGGAAAGTGCATCATACAAAGAAAAGCCATCCACGCTTCTGCCACTGCCCTTTGCAACATCACCATTTTCGGATATAACAATACACGGCTTACCGTATCTTTCAACAAGGCGTGACGCAACAATACCAATAACACCCTGGTGGTAGCCCTCGCCACTGACAACAATCACCCTTCTGTGCTTGATGTGTGGATTAGCTTCAATTATTTCAACAGCAGCTTCTGTTATTTTGCTTTCTGTTTCCTGACGCTGTGCATTTGCCTGAGAAATTTCCTCAGCAAGAGCTTGAGCCTGCGCACTGTCCTGTGAAAGAAGCAGACGAAGCGCCCTTTCAGCAGAGCCCATTCTGCCTGCTGCATTGATTCGTGGTGCAAGCCTGAAGGCAAGTGAGGCTGCATCAAGTGTGCCGGTGGTTGCACTCTGCTCAAGAAGCGCACGCAAGCCCTTGCGGAGAGTACCCTCCTGCAAAGCAAGGTTTATTATTGCCATTGCGCTTCTGACAATGATTCTGTTTTCACCCTTGAGAGGCACAATATCTGCTATTGTGCCAAGAGCAACAAGGTCTGCATATTTTTCAAGCACATCGTAACCATCACTGTTTTCAAGAGCACTCACAAGCTTGAAGGCAACACCGACACCTGCCCACTCTGAAAATTCACAGCAGGAATCCTCACGGTGAGGGTCAACAACTGCCACAGCACAAGGAAGCCGGTCACCGACCTGATGATGGTCTGTAACCACAGTTTCAATACCAAGAGCCTTGGCAAACTCTATCTCTTCAATAGCGCTGATGCCATTATCAACAGTAACAATAAGGCGTGTGCCTCGCTGCGACAATTCACTGATGGCATCGCAATTCATACCATAGCCTTCCTCTGCTCTGTCGGGTATGTAGTAATCCACATTAGCGCCTCGTGAAAGCAAATAAGAATACAGCAATGCTGTTGACGTAACACCATCAGCATCGTAATCGCCGAAAATTGTGATTTTCTCACCATTTTCAAGAGCAAGATTTATTCTTTCACAAGCCTTATCCATATCAGGCAAAGAGAAGGGATCTGATAAATCGGTATCAAAAAGAAAGCTTTCAACTTCAAATTCATCTGTCATTCCTCTTGCGCACATAAGATATGCTGCAAATGGCTCTATACCACAGTTTTCTGCTATGTCTGCAGCACGGTCTTTATCGCAGGAAGCAATGACCCATCTTTTTCGATTCAAAATATCACCCAATTATAATTTTACAGTTTATTATATCACAGTAAATAATACATTTCAATAAAAAATAATGTTGTCGGACCCTATATCCGACAACATTTTAAGCGTTTTTGTGATATTTTAAATCATTCAACCCCAAGAAACTTTTTTACAACGGGCAAAAGAAGAAAATCCGTTTTTTTGAAAGCAGTGCTGTGGCCTGCGTTGAGCACCATAACCTCCTCTGCTCCCTTCACTGCTTTTGTCATTTTCCGCGAATGACTTCTTTTAATCATATCGAACTCACCGAAGCAATTGAGAAACGGCACCTTCAGTGCCGAAAGCTTCTTGTAGTTAAGCTTGGGCTGCCCCACCATAAGACCTTCAATTTCTCTTTTCCTTATCATCTCGGGATCTTTGGTGATTGCTGCCTTGATGGCATAAACTCTGTGGTCCTTTATTATGCCAAGCTGGTCACCTGTTTTTGTTCCTCTTGTGTTAAGGTTTGAGCCGAAAACAGCAAGACGCTCTACATAATCAGGATAAGCAAGAGAGAAGACCATTCCCAGATTACCTCCATCGGAAAAACCACAGATTTTAACAGTCTTCTCACCCAGATGGTCAAGAAGCGCCTTCAGGTCGGATGCAAACAATTCAAAGGTCAGGTGCTTATTTCCCAGTGGAGTTTTCCCTGTGCCTCGGGTGGAAAACCTGATTATCTTGAAATTCTTTGAAAGAGGGACATATAAATCCCCCTCAAAGCAACGGTAATCTCCACCATTTCCGTTAAGCATAACAAGAGCTTCTCCCTCTTCATTGCCACTTACATGATATTCAAAGCTGATACCATCATGCTCAAAAAAGCTGTGCTCAATCACTTTTACCTGAGATTCCATTTCACACCTCTATAATATCTTCACTTACATGATTTTCATCTATTATCTTAAACTCACCTTCAGAAAGCTTTCTGAAGGTAGTGCCACTGTCCTCAAAAGCAAATCCCTTGGGAAGTCTGATTTCACCACGCAAGCCCTCACAAACCTCTGTTTTAAGAGTGATTATTCCACCCTCTCTTTCCCAGGAAACACTGACTCTTCCACACACTGTGTCATGGAACGCCTTTGCATTGGAAAGCTGTGGCACAAAGCATGGCTCAATATTTATTTCCTTACAGCAGTCACCATAGGGATTAACCCTGATACCTGCAAAGTATTCAATGAAAATCGCAGAAATCTCACCAAAGCAATGATGATTAAGCGAATCCGGAAACTCTCCATCAGGATGGAAATTCTCAGCCAGAGCTGTGTATCCCCTCTTGACCCAACAGCCAAACGAGGGATAATCCTCGCGGGCAATCATTTTAAACGCAAGGTCTGCTCTTCCGAATTCACAAAGCACACGGAAGATACTCATAACACCTACAAAGCCGAAATCAATATAATCTCCGTTTTCTTCAATTATCTCTTCAAGAACCTTGAAGGCACCTGCCTTCTCACCTTCATCAAACACACCGTAATAAATCGCCATGGATTGTGCCGTCTGACATCTGCCCTTGGCTGTAAGTGTGCTGAGATCGACAAGATATTTTCTCGAAGCCTCACGCAGCTCCTTATAAAGTGTCTCACAGAAAAGCTCCTGCTTCTTCTTTCCAAGAATTTTAAATATAACAGAGGCTTTTCTCATACTGTCCATTGCAACAACAGTGCTTGTAAACTCAACAGGTGTTTTTATCACTGTCACAGGGCACCAATCACCTAAGCCATAATCAACTGTGCCCCTCTGTGTTCTTTTACTGTCAACAAAATTTGCATAACGGAAAATGGCATCTGCATTTTCCTCCAGAATCTCTGTATCTCCACGATATATGTATGTGTAATAAGGAAGATTGACAAGCACGGCATCCCACGCAGGACCCATGCCATAGCCCCAGTTTCCCGTGGGCACAACACCGGGAATTTCACCATTTTCACGCTGTGCCTTACGCACATTGTGAAGCCACTCGCGATAGCTGTTTTCAGGTGAAAGATTGAGAAGTGTCTGGCGACAAGACATATTTGCATCTCCTGTCCATCCATTCTTTTCTCGTTGAGGACAATCCGTGGGGAAATAGAAGAAATTTGAAACAGTTGCATTTCTTGTCATTGCCTGCAATCTGTTCACAGTATCGCTTGAGCATCTGAAATTTCCTCTTTCCTCAAGCGCTGAGCTGCAGACGATGTATGTAAGCAAATCCTGCTTTGCCTGCTCCTCAGTTATGCCAAGCACAACCACATACCTGAAGCCGTGATACGTAAACTGCGGTTCAAAAATCTCTTCCCCCTCACCCTTACAGATATAGATATCTCTTTGGGCAAAGCCTTCGGGATAAAACTGGCAATTGCTTATATCAGGCCTGCCATTTTCATCAAGATACTCACCAAACTGAAGGTCTATTTTCTGACCCTCTTCGCCCTTGACCTTAAGCCTTATGATACCTGCAGTGTCAATGCCGAAATCATAAAGATATCCCTCCTTTTCCTTTGAGGGGAAGGAGGAAACCTCCTTACTGACTCTGTCTGCAGGCCTGAAATCAATCATTCTGCACTTTTTAATGCTCACAGCCTTAAGGTGCCTTATGGCTACAACAGGCTCTGCTGTGCAGATACGTTTCTCACCACGAGGCGTCTCTGCCACAAGAGCAGACTTCCAACCATCGTCATTGAAGGTAGGCTCAGACCAACGAGGAATTTCACGGCGGGCATCATAGAAGCAGCCATTGCGCAAATCATCAAAAATAACGGGAGACGGTGCTGTTTTAACCCTTGTGTCAGCCTCAATAACATCCTCTGTGCCGTTTGCAGACTTCATTTCAATGCTGAAGGCAATCCTTGGTGCACCACGGAAGGACTCTTTTTCAAAATCCCAGATTTCACCACCGGGAGCATTCTGCATTCCATTACCCAGCTGAAGGCCCAAAACATTTTTCCCCTCGTGAACATATTCGGTAATATCATATTCATCATAATAGACCATATGGTCGGGATTTGATATATAGGGTGCGAGAATGCCCTTTGTGATTTTATTTCCGTTAATAAAGATATCATAAAATCCGGCACAGCCCACGGTTACCTTACAGCTTCGGGGTTCTTCATAGGCAATGAAGGTTTTTCTGAAATATGGTGATGCAACAAAATCCTTGTATGTGGAATATTTATAGTCTGCACAAATGAACTTTTTAGAAAGCAAAATAACACTCCCTTTGTTGTTTTTGTAATAATATAATAATCCATAAAAATCATTTCTTCAATAGTCAAAGTGATAATAAAACCTCTCGGAATTTCTTTAATATTGACTAAATTTTGATTATTTAGTAATATACTTATCAAAGCATTTCTGAAAAGGATTTTTATATGGATTTATTTGAATATTTCACGCACCTTTGCCGTGAATTGGGTGCGCACCTTAACGGAGAAGGCTTCAGCGAAAAAAAGCTTCTTCACCCTCGCAAAGCCACACAGCAAAACGGAATTTGTGCACGAATTGATTTCGAAGGCTTTAAAATAATGCTGTCATACATAGAGCAGGGTCGTGCAGCCTATGTGCCTCAGACAATATGGGTAAGCGTGTCAATTGACGCTTGCCCGGGCATTCCCTTCTCCCTTTATGACATTCTTGCTTTTATTCAGCCACAGAATTTCAATTGCTACACATACACCTATGTGGATTCCCTCGAGCTCATGAAAAGCTGCATTGATGACCTTAGTGGCATCCTTCAGGAGACCACAACCTCACTCAAGGAGCTTCTCAAGGATGGTATTTCAAAAAACAAGCTTATCGCCTCACAGAAGGACAATATCAACCACTATTTTGGTGACAACATTCTTGAAAGCGGCGAAATGCTTGGCGGCTCTGCAGATAAAATCATTGCTATGATGCTTGAAAATTTCTACGAAGCAGAAATTGAGGCAGCTGTGGTTGGTACTCAATCTTATTTCTACAACGGAGATACAAAAAAGGCTCTTAAAAAGCTGCAGAAAGCAAAGCACCGCACCCTTTATCAGGACAATCTGCTGAAGCACATTTCAAATGGTGGTCAACCACAGAAAAAAACAACTGCTGTTAAGCAGGCATCCTCGAAGGAGGGCTATGCCCGTCACGGTGGATCACTTAAGGATTGCCTGAAGCTTGTGCTCCTTTCCATCCTTCTCGAGATTCCTCTCACTGCTGTTTTTACATTATTTTATGCTTTTGCTTCACACATGCTTTATAAAGACAGCATTTTCACCTTCGGCTTTGAAGAAAGTTGGTGGCCCATACCCTTCTTCTGCTTTATGCTTGCCTTGGCTATTGCCTCACTCATCACCAGAAAAAAAGAGAGAAAAAAGAAAACAGACGGAAAAACAGTACACGCACCCAGGGAATCCGAGATAACAAAGGGCTTCTTCAAATATTTCACAATCATTGCAGAAACACTTGCAATTATCGGATGTCTCTCAAGTGCATTTTCAATTGTGCCATTTTATGAGGATCACTTCTGCTACCCCGAAGGCGATTTTCCTCTAAGCCAACACGAATGTCGCTACGAGGCAATTGAATATGCTGCAATTGTTGAGGGCTACTATGCAGATAAAACCTTCATTGAGGAAGAATATATTGTTCTGCACACAATAAGTGGCAAGACAATTGATTTATATAACTCAACCTGGAATTCCTGCGATGAGCTTCGCAAAAATGAAAACTTCTTCAAAGAAAAGGATATTGAAATAAAGCATTTCAAAACCTTTGATGAATATGAGAAAAACAAATGATTCAAAAGTAAAGGGGATGTAAAAAAAGCGCAGACCGCATAAAACAATACAAATCAAGGGGGTTCCTGCAGGATGATACCTGTAAGAACCCCTTAAACAATAGAAAGACCGCAAGTTATTAAGAATTTTAAGTTTTATGCTACGAACAAATCTCGCCACTCGACGTACATTTGTACGCCTTCGGGTAAACAAAAACAAGTCTGAAGCCTTGTTTTTGCTCGGTTTGTCCGTTCTGCATCTTTTTTTCCTATCCCCTAAAAAGAGGCTGAAAAAAACTTATCGTTTTTTTACAGCCCCTTTTAATTTCAGTTTTCTTTGTTTTCTTCAAAGCTCATAACAGCCTGCTGACGCTTCTCTGAAAGCTCTGCATACATCCACTCACGCTTTTGTCGTGATATGGGCCAGAGGAATTTCGGAACAATTCGCAGAATGCCTGTTAGGGTCGGCACAATTGTGCAAAGAGCGAATTCCCAGAATTTTGTTTTGTCATTTTGCGTGCCGATCTCAAGCCCCTGCACATAGCCGATTTTCTTCATAATGAGGCTTGTTACCGAACCCAGCAAAGCACTCTGAACCTTGAGAATCAAGCCCTTTGCAACGCCCGTGGTGGCTTCCATTCTGTAGCCGTTTTTCCATTCGCAATAATCCATCGCTTCATTCCAGAGGTCTGTATTTATAACCTTTGAAATGCCCCACGACCACTTAACAAACCATTCCTTGAGACCAAAGGCTATACACATCGGGACGGTTTTCATAAACATTGTTTTCTTCTTTGTCATACCAAAAAGAAAAACTGCAATGGAAATCACACTGTTATAAACATCATTGAATATCCAAAGAGATTTTGAAGAAAACCTCTTTCTCAGAGGTGCTACAAAGGCATAGCTTATGCTTCCGTTCATTGATGACGGAATATTAAGAAGTGTTATGAGAGAATAGCTTCCCAGAACATCTATAAAGTAGTTTGTCTCACTCTTGCTTATAGAGAAATTCCCTAGAAATTCTGAGGTGCACATAAGAAGCACGGGATAGTTTGAGAAAATCGCCTTCATACCTGCTCTTACATCGGGCTTTTCAATAGATTGAGGAACCCTCTCCTTTGATTCCATGAAGAACCAGAAGGTGCAAAGAGAGGATATGAGGGCTGTGGTACCTCCCATAACCATAAACACGGAGCTTAATTTCCACTTTACAACCTTATTATTTACAAGATCTATAAGCACTCCCATTATGTATCTGGGCAGGTCCTCGCCCATATATCCTGTAAGAAGCTCAGCAAGGGTTATAAGCCTTATTCGTTCATTGGGATTGGGTGTGATTGTGGACATATATCCGCTTTTTGCAACATTTGTGAAGGTACCCGCTGTCTCGTTTATGATTGCAAAGAAATAGTAATAAATAAGCTTTGGCAGATGCGTGCCGTCTGTTGACCCGAAGAATAAGGGCAAAAGCCAGGTAAACACACTCATTACCGTGAGAGGAAGCTGAACACCGATAAGATACGGCCTGAATTTACCCAGCCTTGTTCTTGTTCCATCAACAATAACAGAAATAAATGTGTCATTGATAATATCCCACGCCGCAGTTACAAGATTCATAACTGCACTGACAGTGAAATCAATGTTAACAACATCCCAGATATAACGCTCCTGAAAGCTGTTTATGTTGAAGGTGTTTGACCAGTCATTGAAAAGATATGCAACAGTTTCCCTGACACCCACATAATTGTGCCCTTCATAATATCTCACGCCCTCGCCTGAGGCAGAAGGTGTCTGAGAAGAGGTGTTTTTTAATTTTTCATCACTCACAAAAGCCCCCCCTTATTGCTCAGATACTGTGCTGTTTATATAGCACTCATCTGTGAAAGCCTCGCCAAGATACATAAGCTTTACGGTTATTACAACAGGCTCATCCTTAAGAATCTGCACATAGCCCATTTCGTCAACTGTGGCTATTGTTTCATCAGAGGAAATGAACTGAACCTCATACTCGCTGTCATTTTCAATAACAGCATTAACAGAAAGACTTATTTCGTCACCCACCTCAGCCCTGAAGCTATTCTCAAGAAAGCTGATCCCTGCATAATAGTAATCATAAACCTGAGTAACAGTGTAAATGAATTCAACATCACTTGCTCCGAAAACAGACATAGTGTTAAAGAATTCAACACCTGCATTCACACGATAATTACGCTGAATTTCTATATTTGAAAGCTCGTCTGTGAAACGGTTAATTTTTGCCCTGATAACAAACCTCTGTGGTTCAACATTTTTGAAGGTGATGTTACAATCAGGCGAGAGCATAAGCCACGCTTCCTCCTGAACAGCTGCCATATCAGCAACCCTGAAGGATTCCTTGCTCTTGCCGTCCTTAAGCTCCTTCCCGTCAACAGTAAAGGTAAGGAAATAGAAATCCTCATCCACCACATTTCCTTCATCATCAAGAATTGGCACACCCTCTTCGTTCACCTGACCCTGAGAATATTTAGCCTCAAGACCACCAATTCCCTTCAGGTCAACACAAAGCATTTTATCGCTGACAGTACCGAAGGCTCCTTTAAAATCATCGGGGTAAAGTGAATCCATCATAGGACTCACCTTGTTTTTAAAATAAATAAAGAGCTTGTTGTTTTCCTCGGACGAAACCTTTATTGAGCTGTCATCCACAGACACCTCAGTGCGCACATCTGCTTTTACAAAGGCATTATTCCCGGCATATTCTGTAAGTCTTAAGATATATTCGCAAAGAGCTTTAGTATCATTCTGAAGCTGTGTCCTGCTTTCCTTTGGAAGCTCTTGGGAAACAGGTCTCCCCTCATCAACATTTCTCACAGTGACCACAAGTGTTGCAAAGCAGATTGCCAACGCAAGAAGACTGCAGAGTCCGAATATAATAAATTGCTTTTTCTTACTCAAGGGACTCACCACCCTTCGCCTTTTCCACAAGAGCCTGGCTTTCTGCCTCCCGGGCAAGTCTCTTTTCTTTTTCCTCTGGTGTTTCAAAAACAGGCAGAGGCAAATCATCAAGAGAAATCTCTCCTGATTTGACTTTTTTGTTAAGCACTGTTCTTTTCACATCAACATCTTTAATCTGTGGCTGAATGTTTTTCTTTATAACCAGGTGGTTAAGAACGGCAATAAAAGCCAGCACGCAAAAGCACACAAAGCCACCTACACCTGTGGAGGCGACAAGAAAGCTACCTTTGCCGAAGAGCATGGGCATTGCAATACTCACGCCTGAAGCAGCAACACAAAGCATAGCACCAACCACCGAAAGCACCTTCATGGCTTTTGCAGATTTCTGAATATTGATAAAGGAAAGAAGCAACGCAATAAATATTCCAAGACCTGAAAGGAAAATTAAAACAATCAAACCGAGAAGCGCAAGTGAAAGCCCGCTTTCCAGTGCAAGAGTATCACGAAGAAGCCACACAGCTTCTAATGTGCCATCTGAAAATGCACTGTAAATTCCCCATGCGCCAAAGCTGAAGGTAGCAGTGAAAAGCTCCGTGTCTGCCCACACAGTTGCAAAGGGCACAAAAATGGCTCCGATTGCCATAACCATAGCAACAATACGAAAAATCTGTATCTTACCTTTAACAAAGCTTGTTTTGATTTTTTCTGCAAGAATGCGGAAGGCTGCATATTCAAGCTCACTCTTCTTTGCATCTCTCGTAAGCAAATCCTTCTGCTGTGCATAGAAAATATTCACACCACAATTTTTACAATTGGGTGAAATATCAAGAGGTTTTATTGTTGCACCACATTTTGGACACTTCATTTTTTCACCAACCCTCGGTTCTTAAAATAGCCTTACAAAAATTATATGTTACTGTCTGGTTTTTGTCAAATTCATATTAAAAAATATTTATTCACTATTGTTATTTTATTACACCTTCTCACTTGTATTTAATTTGTTTTAGTTATATAATAATATTACTAATGCTTTGAAGGAGGAAATCCTCTTGAACATCACTGTTAAAGGAATATCTGCAAATTACATTGCAGAGGGTAACGGCGAGCCCTTGCTCATTCTCCCTGGCTGGGGAGCAACCTCTGCTGTATATAATCTGATTGTCAAGCAGCTTTCTGAAAAATTCAAGGTCTTTGTTCTTGATTTGCCCGGTTTTGGCATCACCCCCGAGCCATCAGAACCATGGACAATTGATGACTATGCTGACTTTGTTACTGAATTTATTACCAAAATGGATCTTACAAGCCTTGCTATTGCAGGTCACTCCTACGGCGGAAGGATTATAATAAATCTTTGCAGCAGAGAGCTTTCCTTTGAAATCAACCGTGTTATTCTCATTGACAGTGCCGGAATCAAAAACCCTCTTTCAAAAGAGAAGCAGAAGAAGCAGGCACAATACAAAAAGCTCAAAAAGCTTTTCGGCAAAAAGCCATTCACCACACTTTTCCCCCAAGCAGTGGAAAAGCTTCAGAAGAAATATGGTTCTTCTGATTATGCAAATGCATCTCCGATAATGAGGCAAACTCTTGTGAATTCCGTTTCTCAGGATTATACCGATAAAATCCCGTGCATCACACAAGAAACCCTCCTTATATGGGGCGACCTTGACACAGCAACACCCATAAGTGATGCTTTAACTATGAACAAACTTATTAAAAACTCAAAGCTTGAGGTTATTAAGGGGACAGGTCACTTCCCATTTATTGACTCTCCCTTTGAATTCAGAAAGATTCTAAAAAATTATTTTGGTCTCACACAATAAGAGGTGATCTGAGGTGTTATTGAATATGTTATTTTTCATTCTTGCAGCAGTGGTGTATGCATTAAGAATAAACCACTACACACATATGTTTCAGCTTAACTCCTATAAGCCTAAGGTGCAGATTAAATGGCTGATAAATAATCTCGGAGCATTCATTAAAAGCTCAAGCCTTTTAATTATCGCTCTTATTGTTGGTGTAATCGGAGCATTGCCCTTTGCGAAAGCGCAGCCTCTTATAACCGAAATCCCCGTAATTCTCCTTTTATCACTCAGCATATTTCTCAATCTTCCCAAAAAGGCAAAGAAGCCTCTTGTTTACACAAACCGAGTAAAAAGACTTTTAATCACTTGCGCGATTGTGGCTATTCTTGTGGGAATACTCGCAGCACAATTCAACTCAAGCATAAGAGCAATAATTCTTACATTGCCACTTATTCTTGCTCCATTTATACTTCTTCTCTGCAATCTCATAAATAAACCAATTGAGCTTTCAATCAACAGATATTACATCAACGATGCAAAGAGAATGTTGAAAGAGCACTCCACTCTCACCACAATCGGTGTTACAGGAAGCTATGGTAAAACAAGTGTTAAATATATTCTCGGCACACTCCTTGAAGCAAAATTCAATGTACTTATCACACCCGAAAGCTTTAACACACCACTTGGCGTCACAAAAACAGTACGCTCCTCTTTAAGAGCAACACACGACATCTTTGTGTGTGAAATGGGTGCAAAAAATGTGGGTGATATCAAGGAAATCTGCGATATCGTAAACCCTCAGCACGGTATCATCACCTCTGTTGGTCCACAGCATCTTGAATCCTTCAAGTCTCTTGACAATGTCAAGAAAACAAAATTCGAGCTTGCAGATGCTCTACCCGTTTACGGAAAGCTTTTTCTTAACGGTGAGGATGAAAACATCAAAACAGTAAACCATCCTCACGATGCCATCACCTACGGTCTTAATCCGGACTGTGATTACTATGCAGATGAAATCAAGGTTACCTCTGCAGGCACAAGCTTTATGATGAGACATGGCGATGAGGCTGTGCCGTTCACAGTTGCACTCATTGGTGCACACAATGTAATAAACATTGTCGGTGCTGTTGCAATCTGCTGTGAAATGGGCATTGAGCTTAAGAAACTTCCACCCTTTGCGAAGAAAATCAAAGCTGTTGAGCATAGACTTCAGCTCACCAGGAGAGGAAAAACAACAGTTGTTGACGATGCATACAATTCAAACCCGTCAGGCTCAAAGGCAGCACTTGATGCTATCAGCCTTTTCCAGGGCAGAAAGATTATTGTTACCCCCGGTATGATTGAGCTTGGCAGTGTTCAGTTTGAGGAAAACCGTAAATTCGGCGAAAACATTGCAAGGGTTTGTGATTTTGCTGTACTTGTGGGCAAGAAGCAGGCAGAGCCCATATACCAGGGTCTTAAGGATGCCGGATTCCCCGAAGAGTGCATCTACATTGCAGACCAGCTCACAGACGGCGCAAACAAGGCCTTCAGCCTTTACCCCGACGAAGAAAAGGTTGTTCTCTTTGAAAATGACCTTCCAGATAATTATTGATTAGGAGATTAGCTACACAATGAAAATTCAGTTAATGGTTATTTTTGGCGGCAAGAGTGTTGAGCACGAAATCTCAATTATTTCCGCACTTCAGGCAATCAGACACATCAACAAGGATATGTATGATGTTATCCCCGTGTACATCACCAAAGACAGAGATATGTACACAGGCAAGGATATAACCTCCATTGAGGAATATCAGAACCTGCCTGCTCTCCTCAAAAAATCCTCGAAGGTTGTTTTTGCAAAGGATGGAGACAGAGTATATCTCACAGACCACCCATCCGTACGCAAATTCAAAAAGATGAAATTACCTGTTGATCTTGCATTCCCCATCGTTCACGGAAGCAATGTTGAGGACGGTACACTTCAGGGCTTCCTGAAAACATACGGCATCCCCTTCATTGGCTGTGATGTTGTTTCATCTGCCGTGGGTATGGATAAGCACGTGATGAAAACAGTGCTCAAGGATTATAATATTCCTGTGCTTGATTGTGCAATCTTCTCAAAATATGACTATGAGGCTGACAGCGATGCTGTTGCAAGGGCTGTGGAAGAAAAATATGCATTCCCTGTTATCGTTAAACCTGCAACACTCGGCTCAAGCATCGGCATTTCCAAGGCAAGTGATCACGAAGAGCTTGAAGAGGCTTTAAGCACAGCCTTCTCCTTTGCAACAAAGGTACTTATCGAGCCCGCAGTCACTGCACTTCGCGAAATCAACTGCTCAGTTGTTGGTGATATAGAAGAGGCAGAAGCCTCCGAGTGCGAAGAACCATTGAATGCTACCACAATTCTCAGCTATGAGGATAAATATATCGGCAACTCCTCAAAGAATGCAGATTCACAGGGCATGGCAAGTCTTGCCCGTCAGATTCCTGCAAACATCACTCCGGAAATGCGCAAGGAGGTAAGAGAGCTTGCTGTTAAGACATTCAAGGCTCTTGGCTGCAATGGTGTTGTAAGAATTGACTTTCTTTATGACACAGCAGCAGATAAAATCTATGTAAACGAAATCAACACTATCCCCGGCTCACTTTCCTTCTACCTTTGGGAGCCACTCGGAATTCCATATGAGAAGCTCATTGACAGACTCGTGGAGCTTTGTCTCAAGAGAGAGCGTGAAGAAAAGAATCTTCTCAGCTCCTTTGACACAAATGTGCTTTCACTTTGCTCCAACAATGCTCTTGGTGGTGCAAAGGGCTCAAAGGGTAAGCTTAAGGTATAAAAAACAGAATAAACGAAAATCACCCCGGAGAGGATAAAACCTCTCCGGGGTGATTGTTTTTAATGTTAATTAATCCTGGTGTTCTGATTTGATAAAATCATCTACGGAAAGCATTCCTTTTGCAATCATAAAGAATTTATCATTATATTTATCAACTGTTATAGATGACACAAAAATCATATACGCAAGAAGCTCTTCGCTGAGCACAGTGTCCTTGAAGCTTGATGTCATTCGGAAAAAAAGACTACCGTTGACAATGTTGTAATCAAATGATCCATCAACGATACCATAGTTAGCTGCACACACAGCAAGCGCCATATCCACACGCTTATCCTCAGGAATCTCAAATGGCATAAAGGATATAACCGAAACAACCTCATTTTCAGCAATAATTCTTATTATAAGATCAATATTAAAATCATCGCCTTTGACACTGCAAGTCACAACAAGCTCATCTTCATGCTTATTATACTTCCAGTTCCGGTTGTCAAGCATTTTGCACAAGGACTGAAATATATCCTTGGCTGCTGCAACATCTGCCATACAAAAACCTCCATTAAATTTTTCTTGAAAGAAATTTCTTAAATTTCAATTTCTTCAACATTCTCATTCACAAGCACACTTTCAATATTGATGCCGCGAAGCTTTCCGTTGATTATCTCAAAAGCCTCAACCTTCTCTGCACATTCACGGCAATCACGAATGTGTAAATTCACCCTTGAAATCACTTCAAGATCCTCTTCACTGAGCTTGCCTACTGTTATATATCTGATAATATCCTCTGTTGATAAATGCTGCATTATCTCACCCTCAATATGCTTAGTTTTACAATTCATTTATGCATCTTCCTGCCATCTGGAAACAATTTGTGAATCGATTCTGTTTACCCAGTCACTCATAGAATACAAGGCGCCCTTGTTCATATAGAAATCTGAGTATCTGGATTCTCCGATCAGGAAACCGTTTTCTTCATTTATTACTTCGAGTCTGGATTTTTGTTTTTCAAGCAAACGAGCATCAACCTTCAACCATCCAAGCTCTTCTATACTCCGTTCAATAAAACAGAACATGTCATAAAGTGTTGCATCATCAAATTTTTGGTGAGCTAATTTTATTGCTTCGTGTCTTTCAAGATCCTCTGTCACCAAAAGCAATGAAACAGCCAGCCATGTAAGAATAATATGAGGACTGTTTTTCAAATCAAAAACAAGCTCAAAGCTTTTGCTGATAAGATATTCAGACTCCAAACGTTTTTCAATCCTATCACTTGCAGAAGCCTTTGGATCAATCAATGTTTTCTCCTGTGTTTTATCGGGAGAATCATCGTCGTAATTATCAATAGGCTTGTTGATTCCTTTATCATATTTATCCTTATAACTAAGGAAATAGTTTTTAGAGACACGAGAAAGCCATGCTTTGAAATCATCACAGCTTTTTTCTTTGTAGGAGGTACCTTTTGCAAAGAAAAAATATTTTTCACTCTTCTTCACAACAATTATTAATATCTCCTGAAGAATATCCTCTTCATGTCTTCCGCCCTTAAAAGCTACAACGGTTGAGCACCAGCTTTTAAGATATGGTTTGGCATGTTTCTCCACGAAGCGTATCAGGGAATCATACTTAGGAACATCGCTTTCAAAAATCTCAGACACAGCCTGTAAATACAATTGTTCGTAATCCATTTTATTCACCCACATTTTTCTGAATATATTGCCATTTTATCACATAATTATGATTTGTTCAACAATATTTTCCTACAGCCTGAGACTACGCAGTTTAGTTAAAAACTCCTCACGAGTCAGCTTGTGAGCTTTTTGAATAAGCTGGATATCCATATCCTTCGCTCTTTGAACAAAGTGTTCATGGTCATCATTATTCTCTTTGCCGTAGTAGGTAGAAATCAAAACCTTCTTTGCATATGGTCCGCCGAATCTGCCCGCAACCGTTTCCAGCTTATAAAGCGCTTCATCATCATACTGACCATTTTTGCAGGAAACAAACACAGGAACAAGTCCATGCATAAGGATAACATCTATTTCATTCTCTGTGTCCTTTATGACATCATTTTCTGCGTGAAACTCTGCATCCCAATCGATCATAACGCCCGTTGCAACGTCGTCAAACAACCGACCATCCTTATTCTCAACCTCGGAGCAATAGATGCTGGTTATCAGCTCAAGCACTGTTCCCGCTATAGTAAGGCACCTCTTGATTTGCGCGTCCCTGAATGAAAAGGAAACATTTCCATCCTTATCTTCCCGGTATTTACGGATAAAGCCGTGCTTAAGGAACTCTCTTATATACTCCTGCACCCAGACAATCTCATTATCCGCCTTATTTTTACTGTTGCCTTTATCCGATGGCTTTTTTGCTGCAAATTCCAGCTGATATGATTTCGGACAGTAATCCTTGGCAACACATCCGAGACTTGTTGTGAAGGTGTTCCATAACCAGGGCTTTTCTCTGCAGATATCCCAAAGAACCTTAACATCTTTAACAAAGTCATCATTGAAATCCCAGACATATGTGCCACCATCCTCACTGAATGGTGCAATATCTCCGCCATAAATCATTATGTTATCTTCAACACTCATCTTCGGCATTCGGGTCACTACAAGTATTCCATCCCTGTCGCAATCTGCCACAGATCCTGTTGTAATATTTATTCTGTGCATAAGAATTTTTTTGGAGTCTTTATATTTTTCGTAAACAACACCCATTGCCACCAGAACAAGATCGTCACCACCGGTCAGGTCAAAAATATATTCATCCTGCGTCTGCACAATGTCTGTGAGCACATCTATTATATTGTCAATTTTGTTTCTGTCCACCGGTCTGAAGGAGAATTCAATGTTAAGATTATGTCTTTGAACAAATCTTTCATATACCGGCTTATGGTCCTTTATTGCTTTTTTGTCTCCAACAAAAACAACCCTTTCAGGCTTGATTGCCAGACAGCTTATCATGTTGCTTATAGCAACACCGTCATAAAACTCTACTACTGTCAATGCACAACACTCTTTTCAATTCTTTTATAGCTTCATATCAATAACCTCCGCTTTTGTTCTTACAAACTCATTAACGAAACATGTAAAAACTTTTCGCAAAGGCTATCAGGGCAATTTGAAAATTGCCCTGATTTCTTTTGTTATTTTCTTTTTGAATACAGAGAGAAAATCTTATCAATTTCATCTCCACTAAGACTGGTCTTGTCCATAAGAGCTTCAACAATCTTGTCAACAGCAACTCGGTTTTCCTTAAGAAGTCGCTTGGCTTCTTCCAGCTGCTCATTAAGAATATTGTTTACTGCTTTTCTCACTTCAGCACCCAATTCTCCACCACACGCATTTGAATAATCAAGCACAGCAATACCCATGGAATCATCCATGCCAAAATCACAAACAATGCTTCGCGCAACTGCTGTTGCTTTCTTAAGATCATCGCTCGGCCCTGTTGTAAGTCCGGCCTCATCACCGAAAAACACAAGCTCACAAGCACGACCACCCAAGGCAGCACGCACAAAATCAAGAAGCTGCTTTTTGGTGCGTGTTCCTCTGTTTTCGGTATCTCCAAAGCCCATATATCCACCATGACCACCTCTTGCAACTATGGTAAGATATGATGGCTTCTCTCCTGAATGCCAGTAAAGGAACGCATGTCCGGCTTCGTGATATGCAGTTTTTCTGAGCTCCTGCGGATTCCAGCTTTTTTTATCACCGAAATTGTATGTCTCGAACGCTTCCTCAAGAACCTCGTTATCCACCTTATCCTTGCCCTGACGGAAAGCAATCCTCTTGGAAAGAGACAGCACCATTTCAAGGTTTGCAAGGCTCATTCCGTTTGAACGGATTGCAAGGTTTTCAATTCCGGAATCGGTAATATCATATACATCTGACTGCTCAAGCTTCATATTAATAAACCTGATACGTGCCTTTTTGTCGGGCAGGTCCACATATATGCTTCTGTCAAACCGGCGAACAAAGGCAGGGTCAATGCTCCTGTCTCCACCCGGTTCAATCTCAAAGTTTGTTGCAGCAAGAACAAACACGGGCTTCTTGGGATTGGTGTTGAAGCCATCCATCTCTGCGAGGAAGGTTGTCAGAACTCTCTCAGGCTGGTTATTACCATCGCCACCCCTGCGTTCCTTTGCAAAGGCATCCACTTCATCAATAAATATGATTGTGGGAGCATATTTTCTTGCAGTGAGGAAAAGCTGGCGAACAGCCGCTTCGCCCTCGCCACTATATTTTTTCATGAACTGATTTCCTTGTGCAGAAATAAAGGTTACACCTGATTCTCCTGCAACAGCCTTTGCAAGAAGGGTTTTACCTGTACCGGGAGGGCCATAGAACAGCACACCCTTAGGCACATCCAGCCCCTTGCTCTTATATGCCTGAGGATTCTTAAGAAAATCCACAAAAAACTTAAGCTCGTCCTTTGCACCATCGGCACCGATAACCTCATCAAATTTAACATCAGGTCTTGAAAGTGCGCTCATAACACTTTCCTTGTCAGCTGAATCCACAGCTGTTTCAAGCTTCAGATCATAAAGAGAAATATTGGCAATGCCATTTTCCTCATCTATGGTCTGTGAGGTTTTATAGTAAACAATTTTGTTTGCACTCGCAAGCATATTCATGCTTGACTGCTGATGCACTCTTGTGAAAATCTCTTTGATGCTCTCTTCAAAATCAACCTTTTTGCTTACATTAACTGTTCCTCTTGCACCAATTTTTTTCAGGGACAACATTTCCTCTTCGGTGTAGGTTATATTTCTATTGTATGCTATGTAAACAGGAAGGTCTGTTCTGCTACAGATGTAATAAAGGAAATCGCTTCCCTCAGAATCCACATCCTCAACATTAAGATTTTCTTCATCATCCTTGTTTCCTGCGTAAAGATCGCACAAAACGAGATCAACCGGCTGATCATCAAGCTTTTCAACTGCATCCTCATAGCTTTTAGCAAAAACAATGTTGTAGCCTGACAGATTACGTTTGATCGCTCTGGAAATTGAATCGGTGGCAAAGACAAGTATATTTGCTGTACTTTCCTTTGTAAACAACACCTTTATATCTGCGTTGTCTTCTTCAATTTCCACATCAATATTGATTTCCTTTATATCCTTGGGAGATGCATTGGTCTTGGGTGTGGAAAGCAGCCTGAACAGCTCATAAAGCTCTGTGTTGAAAAATGCCTTGGCTCTGCTTTTTATTGTTCGGGCATCTGCCATGCCACCCTCAGCAAAAAGAATGGCAGAATAAACATTTTCTGAAATATTGATCCTGATGTCTGTTACATCTTCCAACGCCTTTACACTTCTGCTAATCTCCTTCTCGGCAATACCACGGAGAACATGCGCCTCCATATGATTGAACATTACAACATTGCCTGTTGCAAATCTTGAGCAGATTGCTGCCGGGAAAACGCCCTTACCTGTTTTGGGATCAACATCGTTTTCCAGTGCCTTAAGTATTGTTTTTCTGGGGATATGGGAAAGATTGGGCGTCTCCGAGCCTTCATAAATTTTTCTGCCGGCGTTTGTTGTGAAAATAACTATCGCCTTTGAGAAATCCACATCCTTACCTGTGTTTGCGTCACGCAGACGGCCTGCATCAAGAACCTGAAGAAACAGGTGAATAGCAACAATATGTGCCTTCTCAATCTCATCGAAAAGCAGCACACATTCCGGATGTCTTGCCACAAAGCCTGTAAGCTCACCTTCTTTAGCACTCTTGTAAGATGTGTGTGTACCACAGAGCTTTATAACGGCATCATCATCTCTTGAGAACTCACTCATATCAAAGCGCTTATATGGCAAGTCAAGAAGCTCTGCAGACTTTTCTGCAAGGAAGGTTTTACCAACACCGGGAGGCCCTGCAAAGAGGAAGGTTGCCTTGGGTCTTGAATCACCTTTATCAATAAACTCCTTCATTTCCGCCTGAAAATATCCTGAAGCAAAAACACCTATCGCATTGTCCTGACCAAAAATCTCCAGACTGAGTTTGTTCTGGATATACTTCGCCTCTCGAGTTATATCTTCAATATCATCAATAGGTGGCACAGAAGCGAGCTCTGCACTAAAATCATAGAAATCATTATCTTCATAATTGCACTCAAATAAATTGTCCTGTTTAGATGGATCTGAATTATTTTCAGTGGCAGAGGAATCAGCTTTAGCCCCTTCATTGCCCGTGGAAGCACTTCTGTTTAATATTGACCTTATCTCCTTGGTAGGAGTTGCAAAAATGCACCCAAGCAGAATATCCATACGAAGCACATTGAAGTCATTCTTAATAGATTCTTCTTCTGCAGCAAAAATAATTCTCTTGAAAAAAACATCATCAAGAAAGCTGGTTTTATCAACCTTGAGCTGCTCAATATATCCGGCAAAATCCACTACCTCGATATTATCCGCAATCACCTTTGCAGTGTTTTTCAATTCAAGCTCATCCATACCTTCATCTATGCGAGGATCTGCATTATCCATGTAATAACTCAAAACAGCCATCATTAAATGATTTATGGATACAACTGTACAATTTTCTTTTTTTGCAACATCTGTCGCCTGATTCAAAAGAAAGCTTACAAATTTACTGTATGGAAGCTTAATTCCCATCTTTACACCCCTAATTCTTACTTCTTTTCTATGCTATATCCTAAAGCAATAATTGTTTTCAACGTCTGCTCTGCCGTTATACGATCATAAGCCTTTTCTTCATCAGAAAGCTCATCGTACGCCACCATACATGGTGTGGTCTTTGCTGAATCATCTCTTTTTTCGCCATAGGTCCAGCCCTCCTTGGCTCTCTGATATGCCCAATTCTCGTGAACATTTTCAGCAATCTTTTCCATGAGCTCATTCAAGCCCTCGGGAAGCTGAACACCTGACAAATCTAATGGTTCTGGTTTATACATAAGCTATTATCCTTTCCCCTTTCGGGATGTAATATAATGCAATTAAGTTATCTTCTCTTTTTTTTGCAGCTGAGTGAACAAGGGAAACAATTATTGCCCTTGACACCCTTGCAAGTAAAAGCAACAGCAGGAATTCAAACATCGCACCAGGTTTGCCCTGAACACCCTTAAATTACGAAACAATGACCTGCCCCCGTTCCGAAAAGCTTAATCACTAAATAGTAAACTCAAGAAAAGCTTGAATTTCGTAATATCACTTTTTTTCAGGCACAGGTCTGTTTTTAGCACTATATTCAGAAACATCTATTTTTATTATGCTCACCACAGACACCAGCTTATCATTGAACTCAAAATCTTTACCTGTCTGTGTTTTCATAAGGTGTGTGAGTGCCCTCTTTTTCAGCTCAACATCTTCAATTATTTCGGCAACACCACTGCCCATGAGAGATTTGTATCCCATTCCGTATCTGCAGGCAACATCACCCTCAAATGGCTGCAAATCGCATTCAATGGAGAAAAACACCTTTGGGTTTGCTCTCATCACATCAAGCTTTCTGCCCTTCGTGGCACCGTGAAGCCACAAGATAAGCTCACCATTCTCCATTGTGTAGCCATAGTTCATTGGGACAACATAAGGCATGTCACCATCAGCAAGCCCCAAATGAAGAACTCTCGCTTTATCGAGAATTTCCGTTATTTCGTTTATATCAGTAATTTGTTTTTCGCGTCTTGTATAACCGTTCATAATATAACCTCTTATTGAATTTCATCAAGCTTAACACCTTTTGTTTCCTTAACCTTAAGTGCAAACATAATTGCTGCAATGCTTACTGCAGGCACAGAAACTGCAAGGCAAGCCCACCATATAGGCATTGCAATCATTCCCAGAATTGTTACACCATAGCCCACAGCAAGACCAATTATAACAAGCAGACCCTCTGCCCCCACAACCGATGCACGGATATCAGTAGGTACCTTTTCGGTCATCATAACATTCATATAGTCTCTGCCAATCCAATATGAGCCTTGATAGAGACCTGCAAGAGCCCCCACAAGATATGGATTCCAGCCTCTGAGAATGCCCACAACAAAAAGTATATATCCCGCAACACATGTTACCGAAAATGCAGTAACAGTAACCTTTCTACCCAGCTTATCTGCAATAAAGCCTGACAAGAAGGTTATTGTGGCATAAATTACAGGCACCATAAAAAGAGCCCTTGTAATATCCGATGTGCTCATACCGGCACGGTGCATTGATGATTCAAAATACAAAGCAATGGCAGGCATTGCAGAATCAAAGATAATGTGTGAAATTATAAGCAGCTTTGTATCCTTGTTTGAGAAAATATATTTCACACCGTTAAACACGCCGGACTGATTTCTCTGTGCCTGACGTTGCTGCTTTTGAAGCTCCCTTTCTCTCTCCCTTTCTTCTAATGGTCGGGATAAGTATTCAAGCCTTTCTCTTATGAAAACCTTTGTGTCCTTAGCAAGGATAAGCACAAGCGCAACAGCCACAAATCCTATGAGCGCAGGAACAAGAAAGATTTCACGCCACTTTGAAGCATCATCACCCATGAGAGCGTCTCTCAATGCGGGTATGAGAATAACACCGAGAATACCGAAGCTCTTGAGGAAGCTGTATATTTTTGCTCTGTGCTTTTCAGGTGCTTCCTCGAGAATATAGATAATCTGTACATCATGCCCCATAAAGAAGCTGATAACAGCAAAGCCCACAAGGAACATTATGTAGCTTGAGGAAAGGTAGATAATAAGAAGTCCCGAAGCCATACCTAATGTGGAAATAGCAAACAAGGGCTTTCTGCCCCATTTATCTGCAAGAGCCTTATAGAAGGGTGTGAAAATACCCAGAACATAGGTAAAAACACCTATACCCGAGTGAAAGGCAAGTCCATCTTCGTAGGTATAATATTTACCCATAAAGGGATTATTTACAAAAAACTCTGTGACAAAGGATGATTGAACAGTAACAGTGAGGTTACTTGTTACCTCATCGAGGATATTGACAATTGCAATAAGAATGAGAAGAACAAAAAAATACCTTCCTGAATTTCCTCTGCCTCGCATTCGCTCAAGCCTTGAAATCTGTTTTGATTCTTTGTTCAAGGTTTTCGCTGTGTTAATCATTCCATCACCTCTGAATTTTCTTTCTGCCGTTTATAAAGCTTTTTTGCCTTGAAGAAAGCAAAGCATATGCAAACAAACGAGTAAACAGCAAAAATAAGATATGTGGTCATTTCGGGAGATTCTGCAAGCATTGAAACATAAAGTACAATGCCTATTATTCCATTAACTACCATAAATGCAGTATATTCCACAAAGGCAAACATGGTAAGGAACAGAATCAGCACACCGAGAAGTGTTGTGGCGCTGTCAAGAAGAACATACTCTGCACCCATAAGCGGCAGCAATACCCACATTGCAGCGAGTACAACCCCATAACCTATAAGAACCAGAATTCTTTGCTTCCAATTCATTTTACGAAGCACCGTGGAGTGCTCCCACTTGTTTTTATTCCAGCGAATGAATGTGATAAGCTGCATCGGAAAAGAAAAGAGAAATGCCGATAATGCCGATGCATAGAGGTTATAATACACATACACAAATCCATAGAGAAGTGAATTCATACTTCCCAGAAGATTACTGTATCTGTTCACCTTTGACTGAAGTGTTGCGATTATCAGTGAATTATACAGTGGCAGAATCATCAGAAATTTCTGATTATAATACGCACCCGCAGCTGTAATCAATATGGCTGTCAACGCCATAAGGAAATATATGAAAATATCTTTTTTCTCAATTTTTTTGTGTTTATCCTTCATATTTTATGAGCAGTGACAATCACTGTTTCCTTACTATTTTGATTTTTAAAAAACATCGGCACCCGTGAGGATGCCGACACTATAAGCTTAAGATTAGCCCTTCACATTATAATCGCCATTAACGAGATTCATAGCTGTGAGCATTTTGTGCAGATAGATAAACGGTCCAACAATAATAAATGAACCTAACACGCCCCAAAGCCAGAAATCTGTTGCGCTGAAGCTATAAGAAATGCCACGCCTTTTAAGCTCATTGCCGATACGGTTTGAAATGTTATGTAACCAAACAATACCTGCGATACCACAAGTTATAGGTGCTACGATAAATGAAAGAAGGCAGTAATGCATTGTCTTTTTGCCATCATATCTTGAAGCAACTGTGTTGATATCTGTTGACACACCCGAAAAAACAACAATCGCATAAATACCAAAGGTAATGAGTGACAGCAGGATTGTCTTAACAAGACTTCTGTTTGTCTTAAGCTGAGCTACCGGTGGGGGATTAAAGTTTGGGTTATAATTCGGGTTGTAATTTGGATTGTAATTGTTATCCATGGTTATCTCCTCTCGATTAATTAAAATCTGTGTATTTTATTATTCTGAATATATCATATTTTTTGTTTAATGTCAACAAATCTTCGACAATAATGAACACAAAAACTATTTGTTTGACACATTCGGAGTTTTGTGATATATATGGTAATATAAATCAAAAAAGGAGCGCTTTATATGGGACGCACAATAAAAGAATTTGCTCTTCCGCAGCCGGTGCCTGAGCTTATGAACTACGCTCAGAGCTACCTTACTTCAGAAGGCTACACATACAAGGAACGAAAAGGCGAACAGGTTTTCCAGAAGGGCTCCGGCCTTGTGACAGGACCAACCTTTATCAAAATCACACTCATTAACAACATCGTAAGGCTTGAGGGCTGGATGAAAATGGCTCTGCTTCCGGGTGTTTATGTAGGTGAAACAGATCTTGATGATTTTTTGGGCTGTGCAGCTAAGGGGCCACTCAAAAGACGCTATGCATACCTTGAAAATATGATAAGAAGCTATGGTGGTGTGCAGGTAGCACCGGGCTTTGCCCAGGCACCCTTCCAACAGCCACAATATCAGCAGCCGGTTCAGTACCAGCAGCCACCACAATACCAACCGTCACAGTATCAGCAGTCTGCACAGCCCCCTCAGATGCCTCAGCAGCAAGCTGCTCCTGTATGTAATGCTTGCGCAAAACCAGCACAACCGGGCGCACACTTCTGTGCCAACTGCGGAAATAAGCTCCAATAAAAACCAATCCCACTGTGTAATAAACACAGTGGGATTTTTTAGAATCTCTTCCAGAAATTCACACCCCAGGGGTGAGCCTGCTCATCCCACTCATCACGGTGCTCCATTATCTTTTCACGAAGCTCTTTAATTTTATTTTTATATTCTTCTGAAGCTGCAAGGTTATTGGTTTCCCACGGATCATTCTTTATATCATAAAGGAATGTCCATTTATCATCTTCATTATCGCCATTGCGATATTCAATCAGCTTGTAATTGTTGTCCTTCACACCACGGACAAACTCATCAAATATCAGATAAAGCTCATCGCGTTGACTTTCTCCGTGCTCACCATCAAGAAGCTGTGCAAAGCTTTGACCATCCACTGATTCAGGAATTTCAATACCCAATTTCTCACAAAGAGTGGGGAAAATATCATAAAGATACACATAAGCCTCATTGCGCTTATTTTCAGCAATGCCGGGACCTGCCATTACAAGAGGCACACGAACGCCATGCTCATATATATCCTCTTTTCCCAACCATCCATGCTGACCAACAGCAAGACCATTATCTCCCGTGAAAACGACGATTGTATTTTCCTCCTCCCCTGATTCACGCAGGGCATCAAGCAATCTGCCGATTTCCGAATCAAGATGTGTTATCATTGCAAAATATTCCGCAATATGTTTTTTTATTTCGCTCTCCTTACGAGGATATGCTGCAAGGTGTTCATCCCTGTGCACCATAAGAGGATAATTTGTATCAATAACCTCCTGAAAATTAGGTGGCAGCTTAATCTTTTCAGGGTCATACATTTCCCGAAAGCTGTCCGGCATTGTACGAGGATCGTGTGGTGCAAGATAAGCAAGATACATAAAGAAGGGTTTATCTTTACCTGCATTTTCTTTAAGCAAATCAATAGCTGCGTCTGTGAGAAGTGTGCTCGAATGCTTACCGGGTGAGAATTCATCGCAATGCTGAGCAAGAGGCTCATTATCCTTAAAGAAATCCACCACAAAATTTATTACATTATCATATTCTCCCGTGGGGTCATATCTGCATGTGGGTACATTCCAATGGTCCCACATCCCGCCAAAGAATATTTTTGCGCCCTGAGTAAAGCTTCGTGCATAGGCAGGGCAGCCATTGTGCCACTTTCCTAGTCCGATGGTTTCATAGCCATTCGCCTTGAAAACCTCACCAATCGTTTTATGCTGTGACGGAATATTCCCACCAAGCTCTTCAAGATGGAATGGGTTGCGTCCCGACAAAACCATTGCTCTGCTTGGCATGCAAACAGCACCACAGGTGCCTCCTGCAATATGTGCACGGGTAAAGGCTGTTCCACGCTCAACCAGCCTATCAAGATTCGGTGTTATAATTTCGTCATTTCCCAGGGCGTGGATTGTATCGAACCTTTGGTCATCTGTGATAATGAATAAGACATTAGTTTTTTTCATAGCATTAATCAAATATATCCTTTGTTTTGTAAATAATTGTATCCTCAATGACTTGAGGTCGGTAGCGGTTGATTCAGTATCTCTGCCGTGAACCCTGAAGCATTGCAACAGGATTTTTAAAATCTGCAATTATTTTACCGACAATTAATTTCAGTATTGCTGTTTTTATCTCCACTGCCGATAGAATCAATGTAATAATAAATCCCCCACCTCAACAAGCGAAACAACATTCATATTGCCGGGCAAAGCAGACATGACAATAAGCGCACATAAAAACTTATTGAAATTTTCTCAAGCAGCATTTCATTTTTTATATTATACATCACCTTTTTTTCAATGGCAACAATTATATTAAATCAGACTCCCTATATAAAATCATTGAAAAAAGCTGAAGACTTTGATAAAATCAGATAGGGTGAGATTATGAAAAAGACGATTGCACTGCTACTGGCAGTTTTATTACTGCTTTCAACAGCTTCCCGATTACATGATGCTTTACAATGAAATAAACAACAAAAAAACTGCTTCCAACGGAAGCAGTTTTCTTGTTTTGATTTATCTGTTGTTTTCAAGGCTGAGGAATGCATCCTTATTATTCATAACAAAGCCTCTTATAGCAACAAAATAATAGATTGAGCCGATAACACCAACCACACCACCTACCAGGATGTTGTAAACAAGTGTAATGATAGCTGAGGTTGTTGGCTCATGCTTGCTTACAATGCCAACAGGGTTAACAAGGATAGCCTTGCTGTATTTCATATCATTAACACCGCTGATGATGTTAAGCACACCAACAATAGCAGGGAAAATGGCAATAAAGCCGAAAAGAATCTGCAGCACACCAATCACTATCCAGATGATACCGTTTGTGTTGATTTTCTGTGACAGCTGCTGAACTAGCTGCTGAGGATTACCGGCATATGGTGCATAACCCTGGTTATAGCCCGGATTATAAGACTGATTATAATTAGGGTTATATCCCTGATTATAATTTGGTGCCTGACTATAGTTTGGCGCCTGATTATAATTTGGTGCCTGACTCTGAGCTGCCTGAGCAGATGGTGCAGTTGAGGCACCACAGGCCGCACAGAATGCTGCGTTATCTTCTAATTCTTTTCCACACATAGAACAAAATTTCATAAAATTACCCCCGAATTTTAAAATCCACTTTAATATTATCACAATCAACACATAAGTCAATTGTCATATTCCCGAAACCTCCCACGCCTCTATATGACCACTAAAGCGATTCCACGCAAGCCTGAAGAACGTATCCTTATTAAGATTCACAGAACAAGTTTCTGAACGGATGCTTGCAGAAAAATTTAATATATACTGCCCTTCGGGCAGCTTGATAGGCACAATTTCGCCATTATTGATTGCATATTGCTGATTAACACCCATTCCTGTAATATTCAGTTTAATGGGTGGATTAACAAGAAAAAACTGATTTTCTCTTTTAATTGTAAGGGTGAATTCCGTACATATTCTTGCACCGCATCCCGTACAAAAAGCTGCATCATCAGCAAGCTTTGTTCCGCAATATTTACAATAGCTCACAACCTACACTCCTCACCACATTGAATATAGAGCAATCATAGAAACCAAGCCGATAATCCATATAACAACTGATACAACAATAGCTGCTATGCATCTGTTACGAAATGTTGGTGTTTTGTATTTACTAAGACCCACAATACCCATAATGAAGCCCACAAGTGGCACAAGGAACGCAAAGAGAAGGGCACAGTTTGCTGTGCTTGAGGATTCCCTGTCAAGCCCATTGTTATATGGCTGGTAAGGCTGCTGATAGCCTTGCTGATATGGCTGCTGATAGCCCTGCTGATATGGCTGCTGGTAGCCCTGCTGATACGGCTGCTGGTATCCCTGCTGATATGGCTGCTGGTAGCCCTGCTGATATGGCTGCTGGTAGCCCTGCTGATATGGCTGCTGATAGCCCTGCTGATTTGGCTGGTGTGCCGCCGACTGAACATCCACAGCATTGCCGCAATTCATGCAGAATACTGCATTATCATCTAATTCTTTTCCACATTTAGAACAAAATCGCATATTATCACCCTACTATAATTAAAACTTAAATAAATACCAATTCAATGGTAAAATAAATAGCAACCGTTGTCAATTGGAATTTATCAACAAAAAACAGACGCTTTCATTTAGCACTATTTAACATTAACTGGTTCTATTTTAAAAATTTTGCCAACTCCTGCGAAACCCGAAAAAATCTTGCATTTATACACTTGACAAGTGCGTCAGCAAGTGATAACATAGGCGCAAAGAAAATTCGACTTATTTTGCATTTGGTATGATTTCCTCAGGGAAATTCTGTCCATTTGCAGGATAGGTTTTTTTGTTGCCTTCCTGACATTATTACAAGGGGGACCTCAAATGGGTTACTATTCAGATCCCACAGCCAACATGGCAGTGGGAAGCGTTAACCGCGAATTTTCCGAATATGAGAAGAAGGCCAGGGAGCTTTGGAGGCTTTACGAAGAAGGTAAGCTTTCTGATGCTCAAATGGAAAAGGCACGCGTCCAATTCAAGGGCGTTTTCAAATACGTGTTTTACAGTGCCCTTCCCAAAGAAACGCCAAAGAATCCCAACAAACCCAGATAACAGCACAAGCTCCACCGGTAAAACGGTGGAGCTTGTGTGTTTTATGTGCTTATAGGTGCAATCCACTG
>JAFODQ010000098.1 GCA_017380615.1 Clostridia bacterium
ACAGGAAGCCGTCGTACAGGCGTTTACCCTTGTTGGTCTTGTCATAATAATGTTCAGTATGAGCTGGAAGCTTGCGCTGTTCTCGCTCATTCCCGTCCCTATTGTTGTATTTGCAGGCAGATTATTCGGTAAAATCATCGGACCTAAATATATGCGCCTATGGAGAAGAAGTGCATCAATTTCAACTGTGCTTGCAAACTCCATACCCGGTGTGCGTGTTATCAAGGCATTCACCAACGAAAACGAAACCATCAAAAAATTTGAACGTTATTGCGACGAATGGTATAAGGAAGATAAAAAGGTTGCAGTTCCCGCCGCCGTATTCCCCTCTATAATTACCTTCCTCGTAACCTGCGGCTCAATTGTTGTATGGTTCCTGGGCGGACAGATGGTTATAACCGGCAACAGTGAAATCTCCCTCGGTCTGCTGGTTTCCTTCGTTTCCTACGCAAGTATGTTCTACGGTCCTATAAATTTCTTTGCAAATATGAGTGACACATATCAGAACACTCTTGCTTCTGCAGAAAAAATCCTTGATATTGTTGATGCCGAGCCAGAAAACAACTTTGGCAAGGGCAACACCCTTGATAGAATGCAGGGCAAAATTGAATTCAAAAATGTAAACTTCGCATTTGATCGTTCAAAGAAGGTTCTTTCAAACATCAATCTAACAATTGAGCCCGGTGATATTGTGGGTATTGTCGGCACAACAGGCTCTGGTAAATCAACTCTCATAAACCTGCTTATGCGATACTACGATGATTACGACGGGGAAATCCTTGTTGACGGTATCAACGTTAAGGATATTGATATGAAGTATTACCGTGATTCAATCGGTTACGTTCAGCAGGAGCCCCTTATGTTTCGCGACACTATTTTCAATAACATTGCTTTCGGTAGCGGACGTGTTCACGTGGAGCAGGTTATCCACGCGGCAGAGGTTGCTAATGCACACGGCTTTATATCCAAGCTCCCCGATGCCTATGACACCATGCTCGGTGAGCGCGGTGTAGGTCTTTCGGGTGGTGAACGTCAGCGTGTTTCAATTGCCCGTGCTGTCCTCAAAAATCCAAGTATTCTTATTTTCGACGAGGCAACTGCTGCTGTTGACTCCGAAACCGAGCACCTTATTCAGGGTGCTATTGAGCGACTTATAAGCGGCAGAACAACCCTTATGATTGCCCACCGACTTTCAACACTCAGAAAAGCCAACAAAATCGTGGTCGTTGATAAGGGTGAAATCATTGAGTGTGGCACACCCGAGGAGCTTCTCAGAATGAAGGGCAAGTATTATAAGCTTGTTGAAATTCAGTCAATGGGTGAACAGCTCCAGAAACGTAAAGCAGAAGAAAATTTTGAGTGAGGTGATCAGATGCCCCGATATATAGAAGGTTCCGAGGTAAAATTCACGGAAAACGACAAAATTTTTGTCGATGTGGAATTTTACACCGGAGAAAAATTCACAGAGCTTGAATTACACAGAATGTTTCCCATAACAGGTCTTACAAAGTACATTGCTTTGCTTGATAAGGAGGGAAACGAAATAGCAGTAATCCGCAACATTGAGGACCTTATGCCCGAATCAAAGAAGGTAGTTGAAAATTGTCTGCGAGAATACTATATGATTCCCCGTATAATACGCTTCATCAAAATGAGCGAAAAGTTCAAAATATGGATGTGGACCGCTGAAACGGACAAGGGCATTTGCACCTTTGAAATCAGAAACCACATAACCGCCATAAAGCCCCTTTATGACGGCAGGGTGCTCATCAAAGATGCTAACGACAATCGTTACGAAATACCCAACGTAAACGACCTTGATAAAAAGAGTCTCAGTATGATATTACCCAAATTATAATACGGAAAGGATTTTTACAATGAAACTTTTGATTGCAATAGTTAATAACGACGACAGCGCAGTAGTTTCCTCTGCTCTCACACGCGAGGGCTATACTGTTACAAAATTATCTACAACAGGTGGCTTCCTTATGGTAGGTAATACCACCTTCCTTATCGGTGCTGAGGATAACACTGTCGCCAAGGCAAAGGAAATTATAAAAGCACATTCAAAGAAAAGAACCTCTGTAACAACCACAACCACAGGCTTCGGCACAGGACTCCGCGAGGATGATTTTGCCAACGAAATCCCCGTTGGCGGTGCAATAGTTTTCACCCTCGACGTTGAAGACGTTGATAAATACTAAAAACCAATAGTCTACATAAAAACTGCACTCGCATCCCCAACCAAAGGATACGAGTGCTTTTTATTATTGTTATCTATTAACCAAAATATCTTTTAAGAAGACCTTCGAAAGCCTTACCGTGTCTTGCTTCATCACGAGCCATTTCATCGAATGCTTCACTCCGTTCGCATTCGCGGGAGCATTGTATTACAATCTTCTTACACTTTTTATTATAAACACAAGTGTCCCAAAAGTAAATAGTAAATTTGAGAAAATGTGTCCCCGAAACACAAAGGAGGACAACAAAAATGGCACAAACACAAAATTTAGGTATCTCTCAACTTCCGAACGGTAATTGGTGTTACCGCTTCACCCGAACAGTTGACGGCAAGAGAGTAAACCGCAAAGGCTCAAAGGACGAAGCGGGAAACCCGCTCAAAACCAAACGCGCAGCGGCACAAGCAAAAGCAATCGCAGAAATGCGATTTGACGCGAGCATAAACCAAAAGCCAAACCGCCGTATGACTTTTGGAGAGGTTTACGCCGAATACTGCGAGCGTGGACGCAGCGGCAAGGCGTATTCAACAATCAAAAAACAAGACAGCTTGTGGCGTAATCACCTTGAAGAAAAGTTCGGCTCGCGTTTTATTGATGATATTTGTGTTGCAGAAGTCAACGATTATCTTTCATTTCTGTACTATACCGAGGGACGCGCATATAAATATGTTGAGAGCTTTTTAAAAATGTTTTACCTTGTATTCGGTCAGGCATACTCACGAAACTATCTCTCTGTGGACGCATACAACAAAATGTGTGTTACTAAAGATGTGCGTATTACAATGCCGAAAATGAAAATTGATGAAGATACCGACATTGTAGCATTCAGCCGCGAAGAAACAAACCAACTTGACGCATATTTCAAATGCTCAAACGCAGAAACCGCTTATCTCTTGGGTAAGTGCTGCGGCTTGCGTATCAATGAGTGTTACGGCTTGAAATGGTCGAACATAGATATTGAAAACGGAGCAATAACCATAGACCGACAAATGCAGTATCAAGACGGATTGATAAAACTTGTACCACTAAAAACACGCAACGCGCGCAGAGTGGTATATATGAGCCAAAAGCTAAAAGAATACTTCATAAGATTAGCGGCGGAAACAGCGGCACACGCGGCGGATTTGAAAGCACAGAGGGCGCAAAACTGCACATATATTTATGATGTGGACGGAAACAAAATTTCTTCTCTTGAACTTGTAAACAGCCTACCGAATGGGAAGATACAGACAGTAAATTCAATGAAGTATCACAGCCGTACAATTAAAGAAAAACTAAAAATAGACTTCAAGTATCACTACCTACGCCATACATACGGCACACGGCTTGCGGAAATGAATACACCAACGCACATTCTTTGCAACCAAATGGGACACGCGAGCGGCAAAGTTACAGAACGCTATTATCTTGCAGTTTCACAAACAGGTATTGATATTCTTGTGAAAAATCTGAACGGCGTATAAACAGAAAAGACGGCGGAACACGATTGAATTCGGCTCGCGTCGGAATGAAAGTTTTTACATAAAAAAAGAGCGGGAGGCGCAATGGCTTCCCGCTCTATCTGTATGTTATTAAAATATAAACTCTCCCGCTTTTATCTCTTGTGGTGGTATTGTGTAATCACATTGGAGGTCATAGCGCACATAATTACACATATTATCCAAAAGCATAAGCATTTCCTTGTATGCCTCTCTATCTTTATCCACCGTCATATTCTCCCAAACGGATAATAAGCAATCAAGCATTTCTTTCTATGTCATAGTATCTCCTTAAAAACTAAATTTTTCTTTCAATGGCGTGGGAGAAACTTGTTTCTCCCCGCCACTCTTATATATCATATTTGTATTATTTATATTTATTTCTATATTCTCCGCCGCTTCATTCTTTACGGCTTGCGGTGCTACATAATCGTCTATCGTAAAGTCATAACCGTCCGCCGTGTTATCCTTTTCTGTATGTGTGGCACGTTGTGGTGTTTCGTAAAAATCAAAAGTATTGCTTTCTCCGCGCTGTACAAGATAACCTCGGTCAATCAATTTAATAAATTGGTCGCGATATGTAGATTGAGGCATTCCAACCGCTTGCCGTATGGCAGCGGGTGAAAGTGCAAGCGTAAAGCCGTTAGCATTAGACGCAAAATATAAATACAACATCAGGGCGTGTGCCCCAAGGTCGCGCGCCGCAGCTTGCCAATTCTCATTCTTTATACCGAGAAAGTCAGTCGGGGCGCGTTCACGGTTTATTTTGATAATTCTCTAATTAGGGAATGTATAATTACCCACAAAAAAATCTCCTTTATTTAATATTCTTTAATTTGTCGAGTTCATCATTTAACTCTTTTATCTTTTGGATAACTTCATCAGCGTCTATCGTAATTGATATACGCGACAAAACTTTATCCGCAATTATATCCAACTCTTTATCAGTTAATAAAGATTTCATTATATCTTGCTTTTGGTAATACCAACGCAAGGTTATATCCGCTGTTTTTTCAGAGGCTTCGATAAATCTTTCAAAGGCAGATTTCTACTTCATTTAAACACTCCTTTCTTTTTATTTTCTATAATAATTATAACATAATTTTTATGTAAAATCAAAAAAGCTCGGGTGGCGGCGGACACAGAATTCTTGTTCGGGTGGCGGGGTATATTACGGGAGAAATAAAATTTTTTACAATAATGGCGGCTATGCGTGGTCAACGCCCCCACCAAATGGATTTTTAAAACGCCGTCTCCGTTTCCGTTGCAATCTTTATGATTTTACTTGAATACAAACAAAAAAGTCAAAATCCGCAAAAATCTATTAAAATTTATTAAAATTTATGATGTTTTGACGCAAATTCCATATATTTCGATAAAATCCGACAAATTCAAACAAATTCTCGCAAAAACCTTGACATTATATATATATGTATATATAATTAATTGTACAATTTCGTGCATTTCGACGGAGTTGTACATTTTTTATTTTCGGAGGTAGATAATTATGAGAATTATCATCGACACTGACAAAGGGATTTTTATTGTTCCCAACACATTTAGAAAAAATTTAAAAAAGCAAAACGACATTTTGAAAAAAGCAGGCGTTGGCGAAGAAAAAATGATAACTGAACGTAAATTCATTGAAGATGCAATTAAAGAAGCATTCACACGTCCTATTTTATCAACAGAACAAGCAAAAGATTGGAACCCTGATTTAGAAAATCAGATTGCTAATAAATAATATGGCTAAACGAGTAACACCCGAAGAAATTGTTGAAATGCACCGCCTTTATTCTAAATACGGAAATTACGCCGAGGTTGGCAGACAAATAGGAAGAAGCGGTTCAACAGTTTCAAAATATGTACAAATGAAGAATGTTCCCCGCAATATCCGTATCGCGGTTGAAAATCTATCTCAGAAAGTAGGTTGAGCTAATGGCTGGTAAAGCTATTATACATACCCCAGCATCTATGGGTCCTATGGGTAAGTTCCATATTTATCTTGACGGAAAGGAAGTTGCAGTAGCAGGAAACGGGGAAATCACTACACTTCCAATACATACGGATTGCAAATTGCAAGTGCGGTGTTCTGCTGATATGAAAAGTTCTCCATTTCCTTTACCCTCAAATAAACTGACTGAAATTGATTTTTCTGTTAATTTTTTTGGAAAATGCAAACCAATAATCATTCGACAAGAAGAATTCGATGTTGAGTGCGAAAATACAGAAATACTTTGTGAGATGCGAGATTTGGTTGCCCAATGTAAGAAAGGCGAAATCTCTGCTATGTACGCTTCAATAGATTTCAACTTACTGCGAGAGCAAATGTATGAATTATCGTCCAATATCGCACTTGAAGTTGATGCATTGAGCAATGAACTTGAAAAATTATACCAAGCAGAAAAAGCCGTCCGAAAAGACACCACACCCATTACCGCAAGGACCTCAAATCAAACTAACGAACATCGTATGCGTTGTAATGTATGTGGTCACATATTCTGCTATACGGACGCTGATGTGAAGAAAAACAAGAGCAATTCAAATATGGCTGCTTTGAACGCAGTCGGTAGCTTGGCATCTGTTTTTGGAGGAACAATTTTCCACACACAACACTTGCAAGGACAGGCAAATCACTATGCAGACAAAATAGTTGATTATAGTCGCTGCCCCTCCTGCCATTCCAATAATATAACAGAGATTAAAGAGGGAGAAGTCTCACAGAAGACACCGACTGCACCCGTTCAAACTGTTTCTGCTGCCGATGAACTCAAAAAGCTCAAAGAACTCCTTGATATGGATATTATCACTCAAGAAGAATTTGACGCGAAGAAAAAGCAGTTGCTTGGTCTGTAATTTAATATAACAGCGCGGGGCGCAAGCTCCGCGCTATATTTTTACATATTTGAGCGTTCGCAAAAGTACACTTTTACAAACATACAAAAACCTTACAAAAAATGTGTTTGTAAAATACAAAAAATAATTTACAAATATATTCGTAAATATATTGACATTTACGAACACTTATGCTATAATACGAACATAGACATAAGGGAGGGCGCGAATATGAACAGCCGCACATATTATTATGCAAGAGTATCAAGCAAGGAACAGAATTTAGACCGACAGATTGCCGCTTTTGTGGCTCTTGGAGCAACAGACCGCGATATTATCACGGACAAAGAAAGTGGCAAGGATTTAGACAGAAAAGGCTATCAGGCATTAAAAAATGCTATGTTGCGCCGCGGTGATACGCTTGTTGTTAAATCACTTGACAGATTAAGCCGTAACAAGCTCGACATACACAATGAGTTACAGTATTTCAAAGAGAACGGCATTCGCTTGAAAGTTATTGATTTACCTACAACAATGATGGACTTACCCGAGGGGCAAGAGTGGGTGTTTGAAATGGTCAACAACATTCTTATTGAAGTATTGGGAACGATTGCCGAACAGGAGCGTGAAACAATACGCAAGCGTCAGGCAGAGGGAATTGAAGCCGCAAAACAGAACGGCAAAAAATTAGGACGCCCCGCGCTTGTCTTCCCCGAAAATTGGAATGAGGTTTATTCCTCTTGGAAAGCGGGAGAAATAACAGCCAAAACGGCAATGGAACTGACCGAAACAAAAAGAACAAGTTTTTATAAACTTGTTAATATGACAGAAAACAACTAAACAAGGACACATTTTCAAAGGAACACATTTCATTACTTTTGGATTTCTGAAAATGGCAGAGGGACACGCGAAAGACACATAAACGAAAAGAGAGGGAATGACAACTGCCACTCCCTCTCGGAAAAACTCTTTATTTATAGGTTTCAATTAACCAAAATATCTCTTAAGAAGACCTTCGAATGCCTTACCGTGTCTTGCTTCGTCGCGAGCCATTTCGTGAACTGTGTCGTGGATAGCGTCGAGATTCTGTTCCTTAGCCATCTTAGCAAGCTCAAACTTACCTGCTGTTGCGCCGTTCTCAGCAGCAACTCTCATTTCGAGGTTCTTCTTTGTTGAGTCTGTTACAAGCTCACCAAGAAGCTCTGCAAACTTTGCTGCGTGCTCTGCCTCTTCGTATGCTGCCTTTTCCCAATAGAGACCGATTTCAGGATAGCCCTCTCTGTGAGCAACTCTTGCCATTGCAAGATACATACCAACCTCTGTGCATTCACCCTCGAAGTTTGCACGAAGACCATCAATGATTTCCTGGCTAACACCCTTTGCTACGCCGAGAACATGTTCTGCAGCCCAGGTCATTTCCTCTTCTTTAACCTCAACAAACTTTTCTGCCGGTGCCTTGCAAAGTGGGCAAGCCTCAGGTGGGTTCTCGCCTTCAACAATCTGACCGCAAACTAAACATTTCCATTTTTTCATGATGATTTCTCCTTCAAAATAATTATTTAATCAATTTTATATATTATCGCGGCAGGTATTGCACACGCCGTAATAAACTGTTTTCTGAGATTCAACCTGAAGCCCCAAATCTGCAAGTGCTGCAGGAACAGTTGGTGTGCAAAACACATCTGTTATTTCGCAGCAGCTTTTGCAAAGAAAGTGAATATGGTCTGTCAGGTTACCTTCATAATGAACCTTAGTGTCACTGCTTTCAACAATTGTGATCAGTCCCTCATCCTTAAGCTGACCAAGATTTCTGTACACAGTGCCCAGGCTGATGTTTGGAATAATCTCCTTGACTCGTTCGTAAATCATATCAGCAGTTGGATGGTCACAGGACTCCCGGAGCACCTTTAGAACTGCATCTCTTTGCTTTGAGCTTCTCATGGTTTCATCTCCCTTCGTCCGATTATAAACAGTAATGATTACTATTTATAGCTATAATATAACAGAAGTTTTTATTATTGTCAACACTTTTTTTGTTTTTTTATAAAATTTTTATAAAAACAGGAGCCTTTATTTTAAAAGCTCCCTGAATTTATTTATATCCTTTATTTCTTCACAGATTTCTCTGTATTCCTTCTGTGTTTCTTTGTTAAGAAGAAGATATTTACCCACCCTTTTCACAGCCTTAACGAATCTGCGGTTCAGCTTTATTTCACCTTCACACAGTGGACAGCTTGCACGAGGGTCAAACTGAACATCAATATACTCTGTGTCACCGTTGTTTTCAATAACAGGAAACAGAGGATAAATTCTGCAGGAAAGAGGTCTGCGGTGTCGGTTGCAGCTTCCGTCACAAACAGCAACGCAAACGCCATCCTGATTTGTGTTAATACAAATATCACTGTCAATAAGCTTTTCCTCTCCGGGAAAAAGAAGCATACCCGTATGCGCATCACCCTTGCAGCATTTACCATCACAGAGCCTGCCACAGTCAAAATCCAGTGGGGTAACCCTATCAAGAATTGAATAACAAGATTTTATAACATTTTCTTTTTTCATAATTCACCTATAAATTTTATTTTTCCGGACAAACTAATGTTACTTAACATTAAGGAGGGAAAAGAATGAATAACAATAAAAACAATAGCATCGGCTGCACAGTTGAAAGCTGCAAATATCATTGTCAGAACGAAAACTATTGCACAAAGAACGTCATCAAGGTAGGTGGCTGCAATTGCGACCCAAAGTCTGTGGATGCAACATGCTGCCAGTCATTTGAGGCAAAGTATTGATTCCATTGAAAGAAACAGCAGGATTATAATTCCTGCTGTTTCGGACAATCCTCAATAATATTTTCAACATTTTTGGAAAGAATCCATCTGCCACTGAGTGCCTTGCCCTTATAAACATTATCCTTAAGCTTGATATTGCGGCAGGAAGCCACATCAAGGGCATGAATATTGTTGAGCACGAACAGATTATTTTCAATCTGAATGTTATTGTGAATATAGTCACCGTGTCTTCTGGTATCGGGCTTTATGAGCACAGCACTATCTTCGCAATTCATAAACGCATTCCCGCGAATAAGCAGCTCCTCTGCGTTGCCGCTTACATAACGCTTTGAAACATCATTTTCCACAAGTATGCCCTTTGCACCGGTGTTAAGGAATTTATTGTTTTCAATCTGCACCTTGCCACGGGTGCCGCAAATGATTCCATTTGAAGCAACTCTGTTAAGAGTATTTCCGATAAACTCAAATTTCGGGTTTGCAGGCACACACTCAATAAAGCCACCTACACCAATTGGTGGGTTATATGTCGTGAGCACCAGGTCATAGAAATATTCATCTCTCAAGGTGGCATGAAGAATCTTGGTGCTACCAATAACATTGAGTGTTTTCGGGTCAATGAAAGCAATAATATCCCCATCTCGCAGACAATCAAAGCCGTATGTTTTGGGATGCGGGAATTTCACGGTCATTTTATCCTTATTGCTGCTCACAATTTTAAAGTTAATGCCGTGAATTCTACACACATTTCCGCCTGCAGAATCAAAATTTGAGTTGAGCACTCTCACGGTGCCTCTGCACATACTGAATTGAAGAAAATCAGCAAAGGAACAAAAATCAACCTCATTATTTGCGCTTGGGGAGAAATCTATGCCATCAAGAGTGATATTTTCACTGTTTTGTGCCACAAGAGCATGAGAATAATTGAAGGTCTGCTTCACATTCACAAGCTCAATACCCTTTGAATTTTCAATAAATATGCCCACTTCTTCACGCATTGCAGGGTAGATATAAAACACCTGTCCCTCTTCAAAGTCCTTGGGCACAATAAATCTGGCATTAAAAACTCTTTCAGAAACCTGCTTAATACCTGCCACACCATATAGCGGATGACTACCATGCTTTCGCAAATGAAAAGGATTATTTTTCTTTGCTGTCGGAATCCACCCTGCACTGTTTTTATTATCGGTAAAGCCCAATTTATAGTCAGTGCCCACCCAGAAGAATTCGCCATTTTCTTCAATATATTTGCTTTGCGAATCGATTTCAAACGTAATATAGAAGGTGGATGCCTTTACAACAGTAAGCTTATGGACATTGGGAAGCGCTGTTTCAATGTTAAGATTTCTCAGCCTGATATTTTCACAGCCCTTGAAATAAATATGAGTCATTTTGCCATCCATTATGAAATTGGAATTACCGCAATCAATGTCCATATTTTTAACATTTTCGAGCACAATGGCACATTTGTGAAGATTTTTCACAGCACCTTTGGGATATTCATCCTCAGAAACTGTGTTTGAAATGTGCATTATTTTTTCTTCAGCATTTTTGCTGCAGAAAACATAATTCCCCTTCATAAGGGTGAGGTTTTTATTTATGGCAGATTGAGCTGTGGTTTTAAAAAGATTTCTGAAGCCCACAGTAGCCTCAATATTTGGTTTAATGCTGAAGGATTCGGGATAAATAACCACACTCTCACCCACCTTTCTTTAAATATGCTCTGATTTTACTGAGCTGCTGTTGTGGTTACCCGTGTTGTAGCCTCTGTTGATTCCTCTGTGGACGGCTCGGGGTTATTACCGCGATCATCGTTAAGGGTGATATTTGTTTTTCCGTAAATCTGAAGCTGAAGAGTCTGTGCTGCAAGAGGATAGTCAACCTCCCAGTACCAGATATCACCTGAATGTGCTGTACGGGAAGCCTCATCGGGCATAAGAAGCTGAAAAACTCTGTAATCTGCCCATCCGCTGACAACTGCTCTTGTACCGAGTGTGATAACCTCTGCCTCAGAATAGCTTGTTTCAAGGTATGGCATCATAGTTTCCACATAGCCTGCCACTTCACTTGCCTTGATGGTTGTTGCTTTGTTAAGAAGACCAAGAAGCACGGTTCTCTGGCGTCTTGTTCGGCTGACATCGCCATCATTATCGCACTTTCGGCTTCTGCAGAAGGCAAGAGCCTCATCGCCATTAAGAGTAACAGCACTGCCTGATTGAATGTTAAAACCATAATTAGCATTGATGTATGCAGCCTCATATTCCTTCACAGGAACGGTAACACCATCAAATTTATCAATAACAGCCTTGAAAAGAGCAAAGTTAATCATTGCATAGCCGTCAATTCTCACCTTGAAATGACCTTCAATTGTATCGATAAGATTATCAATACCATAGAACGGGAATGCAGAGTTAATCTTGTTAAAGGAGCCATCACCGGATGGAGACTGGAGATAAGCATAGCAGTCTCTCATTATGGATGTGAATGTGATTGTTCCAAGCTCTGTGTTAACGGAAACGAGAATCATTGAATCGCTAAGACCTGATATGGTATTTGCATTTCTTGTGTCCACACCAACGCACAGAACATTGATAACATTTTTGCTGTACATTACATCTCCGCCATTTGTAACCCAATTTTTCACAGAGGTTTTGTAGTCGGCTGCATCACCCTCATACATCTGTTCAAAAACGGGGTCATCCACAAGCTCAGATGGCAATGTTTCACCGTCAAAGTCATAAACTAAAGTGTCCTCCACCGGTGGCGGAGCCTGTGTGATTTTCTTCCAATAAGAAAATCCCACAGCGAAAAGTGCTATAACAATTGCAAGGAAGATGCAAAGAACTGCAATAAGAATTTTCTTACCCTTTTTATTGTTTTTTTCTTTTTTTGCCATTTCATTCACCCTGATCAATAGAATTTTCAACCATTCCGTTAACTGCAGTCATAACTGCCTGTTCGGATATATCGCAGGTCATTTTGTAAATCGGAACATTTGTTAAAATCCAATTTAATGTCTCAAGCATTTTATTCATAAGCTCTTTATCAGCAGGCCTCACGGTCTGGTCCATAAAGGGCTTGAGCGCCATAATTCCGGGAATTCGCTTGATTTTGTTTTCCCCTCTTCCAAGGAAGCAGATGCCACCTATCGGCACGCCCTCATTGATGTTTTCATCGGTTTTGCCACTCCACGGAGTGCCATAAGCATAGGCAACGCCGTCAATGATTCTGATTGCAGGCTTATCATCATTTATAATTCTGCAATCGGGAAGATACTTCAACCATAAATGAGTGTGGGTGGATTTACCTGTGCCACTGGATGCAGAAAAAAGATATGCCTTGCCTTTATACTCAACACAAGAGGAATGAAGCATAAGTCCATTGAACAATGCCAGCTGCTCATAGAAAAAAGAGCCACTGTAAAGATATTCACACTCATCAAGAGTTACATCCTCGTGCTCCAGCTGTCTGTCACGATAAAATTTCTCTGAAACTGTTGAAACAATATCCGGCTCCTTGTCGCCATTATAAATATATGGCCCTATCCTGCTTGCCAACAACCTGCCCTTTACATCAAATTCAACAATCAGATCTGTAATCTTAAGCTTCAAACTAACACTCCTTTCTCCTGATTCAGTTGGGTTACTCTCCCACTCTTACAAAAATTAATAACCCGACAACCTGACTCTGTAAGGGACACATATCAGCCGTCCCATAAAGCTCCACCTTTTTCTGCCTACACATAATTATATATACAATATATTTATATACATAATTAAGTGCAAACACCTTGCATTTTGCACTTATACTACACAACCCGAGGGTTTTTATTGCCCCCGGGTTGATAAGTTTTGTCTTTTAAAGACGTATCTCACAACACTGCCCTGCCCTTAGCAGGGCAGCATTGATTATATAGGCTTTAACCTTTAGAGATTAATACCAGCCTTCGTAGATGTTACCATCCCAACGAGAAATTGTGAGTACATCTTCGAGCTCGAACTCCATGATCTCGAGCTCTGGGGTTGTGTATTTTTCCATTATAAAAAATACTCCTTTCAGAATAGTAAAATATTTAATTTACTTGAAAAAATCGCCGAAATCAATCACAATGTCTCCCTTGCCAACTTCAACTCCACCCGAGGTTGTCCCCGGAAGAGTGGTTGGTGCAGAGGTTGTGTGAACGACTGCGGAAGATGTGAGAACATCTTCAAGCTCAAACATTAAAATGTCAAGCTGCGGTTTTTCATATTGACTCGAAATCATTAAATTAAGCTGCGTAAGCGTTAGCAACATTGAAGCTTACAGTTTCAACGTTGTATGATGTGCCGTTTGTTACAACAGATGGAACAACAGTGATATCAGCATTTTCAGGAACGTTCTTGAGAATTACTCTGAAGCCGTAGCCTTCGCCAACAACCCATACATACTTGATAGGATCAGACGCAACAGTTATTGAGTTGCCGCCTGCTGTTGCTGTAACGGTAGCTGAAATGCTGTTGATGAACTGTGATGTACCATTTGCATTAAACTCAGGATTGAAATCGAAACCATAGAATACTGCAACTGTGTATGTGCCATCACCATTTGCATGCTTATCAGCGATTGCGCCTGTTGAACCCTTAAGGTTGAATACATCGTATGCAGGAGCTGAAGGAACTACTGCAGCGTCAGCCATATCAACCTGTGCAGCTGAATAAGTGAAAGCACCGCTTTCAGCCTGACCGCAAACCTTGAAGAAAGACTGACCGTAAGCACCTGTAACAACACCGATTACATCGTCTGCTGTAAGAGTTTTCTGTGCAACGAATGAAAGTGTGAAGATGTGCTGCTTGTCATAAATCGGGTGACCTTTAGATGCAAGTGAGTTTGCACCGTCATTAAGCATCTGAACCTGGCAAGCCTTATCCCATTTAGCTGCTTCTTCAGCTGTTGCCTTCTTCAGGATATTGTTTGAAATAGCTGAAGAAACTGTAACAGCACAAGTGCTCTTCATGTAAAGGCCGAAATCATCGCCCCATGTACGAGCATCTGCTGCGTTAGTTGTGTTGGTTGAGTTGATTTTATAAGCAGCGCTGTTCCAACCGATAGCAATGTTACCAATGTTCATCTGAAGCTCATCAACGCCGTCAGGAAGGTCAATGTAATAGCTTACATCAACTACTGTACCTGCAATATCGCCAATTTTAGCAGTAGATGTCATGTAAATTCTAATGCCATCTTCAGCGTTGGCATAATCAGCAGCACTTACAGCAACCGCACATACTGAAAAGAGCATTACAACTGCAAGCGCTAAGCTTAAAATTTTCTTAGACATTTTAAAGTGCCTCCTATTAAATTTTGAAAAATATTAGAAACCTAATGTTGCGATTATACCAGCAACATCAATACGGCCAAGATCACCAAGCATCCAAGCGTCGTGCTCACCGATGTAACCTGAGTCGTAACCATCACAAAATCCTGATACATCTACATCACCAGCAAATTCCTGATAGCTGAAAAGACGACCCCAATCGCCAAGCATCCAAGCATCGTGCTCATCAATATAACCTGAGTCATAACCGTCTGCGATACCATCGCAGTTTACATCACCGAAAATGATAGCAACATAAGTTGCAACAACATTTCCTTCGAGATCAAGAACATTTACCATTGTTCCTGTAGAAGCTTCCAAGCCGTTGGCTAAAGCCTCCTCAGTTACAATAATTTCCATCTCGCCATCGCCTTCAATTTCGAAGAGCTCTTCAAGAGACATATTCATATCAGGGTCATAGCCGAGAAGATAGCCGTCGATTTCCTGCATATCGCCGTCACCGTCGATATCCAATTCATCAAGCATTGTTCTGCTTGTATCAACAACACCAAGAGTGCCGTCGATTGCTACAAGCTCAGGAGCCTGAGCAGCGCTACCAAATGTGATTGTGTTGGTAGCATTAATAGTCTGACCACAAATAGCAGTACCTGTAACAACGTTACCGTCGCTCATACGAGCAGCAATAAGAGTACCTGCTGGATTGGTCTCTGTCTTTGCATCAGCTGTATTAATTGCAACTGTTGCAGCAACATCAGCAGAAGCATTGAACACGATTGTTGCAATGATCTTGCCTGCTGTAAGGTCGATACCATCAACCTCATCTGTTGGCATAGGAATAATAGCAATCTTGTTTGAAACATTGCTGAATGATACCTGTGCCAGCCAGTTAGCTGGGATAACAGATTTGTTAGCTGTAACACTCTTGATTGAGAGTGAACCGGCTGTAACATTCTTAACAAGCTTGAACTGGATAGGACCAACCTTGTAGTTGGCTGTGAGTCTAACGTTAACAGAATATGTTCCGTCTCCGTTATCCACTGGCTCATCAAGAGCCCATGTCTGTGCGTAGTTAGCTACATCTTCCTCAGCTTCGTAAGCATAGCCGCCGATAGCGGATGCACCAAGTGCGAAGCAAGAAACTGCAAGGCAAAGAGCAAGAACTACACTGAGTAATTTCTTAGACATTTGTTTGCCTCCTTGTGTAATTTTTCATTTCTTTCCAAATATGACATGTGTCACACCTCTTAAACTGAAAGAATGAAACTTGGCGTATTATAAAACACCAGAGTATTATATAATAGTATGCTGAAAATTTCAATAGTATTTTTTTCTTTTTTTCCCTTCCCGCCGGTAACCCGACGGGAAGGTTTATATTAAGAAACAATCAGTTTAAGGGATTTTGTTACTATACTATATTATATATAGCGTAACCATTAGTCTTTGAGCATCTCAGTAACAATTGCCTGATAGTCCTGAGCGCCGATTTCTCTGTCATTGCCAGAAAGGTCACCGGCAAGGAGGTAGCAGCCTTCAAGTTCGCCCTTTTCAGCTGCAACAAGTGCACCGTACATTGCGTCAAGAACGTCAATAGCACCGTCACCATTGATATCACCATCAACAATAACCTTAACAGTTGCAACAGGAAGCTTAACGCTACCGATTGTTGTGTAGAATGTTACTGTTGAGTTTGTACCAACAAGACCCTTGAACTCTTCAAGACCAAGAGCGTAGTTAACGTCGTTAGAAACAACAACTTCACTTACATTGAGGTCTGTAGCCTTAACTGAGAAGAATGTCTTTGCATAATCCTCTGTCTTGCACTTAGGAAGGTGAGAAACAAGAGCTGAGATTTCTTCAATCTTCTCTTCTTCGTTACCTTCAACAAGAACCTCTGAGCCAACAAGTGTGTCTGTTGGAACCTCTGTAACTTCGAGACCCTTGAATTTGAGTCTTGCAAGAGCTTCCTTAAGAGCTATTGCTGCATCGTCAACCTTTTCCTGATCATCAATGCCGTAGCCTCTGTCAACTGTGAGGTAAGCAGAGCCAGGGAAGAGCTGTACTTCGTAACCATCTGTGTTTACGATTGGATCCATACCAAGTTCTGCAAAAACCTGACCGAACTCCTTGTTGGAGTTGTTGTAATACTTAGTGTTGTTAATTGCGAATTCTGCGTACTCGATGAGTGCTTCAAGCTCTGTATAGTCAGCTTCATCATCAACAAGAACAAGGTTCTTTCTCTGAACGCAAAGCTGATACTTAGCATCGAATACCTGCTTCTGTGAGCCGCAGCTCTGTGCTGCAACAGCGTCATCATATGCATCCTTAAAGTTCTTCCATGATGTTTCTGTGTATCTGCCGTTATTAGCAGTACCAATCATGTTCTGAGCTGATGTGATTTCATCATTGAGCTGTGCATATTCAACACCATTGTCTCTCTTAAGAAGACGGTTCTCTGTAAGAGTGAGGTAGTTAGCAGCCATAGCAAGGTCAAGCTCGCTAAGGTTTGAATACTCTTTCTTTCTATCGTTGAGCCATGTCTTCTTTGATTCGATCTCTTCTTCCTCAAACTTCTCAAGGAGAGCAAGAAGATATGTCTGGTACTTGTTAGCTGCTACTGTTGTACCTGCTTTATCGCCGTACTTAACAGTGTGACTACCAACAAGCTCACGGAAGTCGTTTTCTTCCATCCAGCTGTAATCGAAGTATTCATCGATGTATGTTACGTTTGCCGGAGCTGCATCATCCTTAAGAGTGATGTATCCGTTAGCACTGTTACGAGCATCGTTGAATCTGTTGTGTCTGTACATCTTGTAGTCAGTATGGTTGAACTTATCAGTTGTACGAGACTGAGTTGCTCTGAGCTGATCCTCAAGAGCATCAATTGCTGTACCAAGTGTTGCAGCACCGTCATCTGCAGTTGCCTGACAGTATTCGATGTCATTAACAGCAACACGAAGTTCTTCATAAAGAGCTCTGAAGTTGAAGACTGACTTCGGGTTCCATTCCTGGAGACCGCCGCGAAGAGCCTTTTCAAGAGCATTGTAGTAATTTGTCCAAGCCTGTGCAGTGTCGATAACTGTCACACCGTTTGCGCCAACAGCAAAGTTGGTCTCACGAAGCTCGAACTCGCCTGAGTCTGACTCAGAAGCAGGAATATCAACGTTGTTGAGAGCTTCAGAAGCTTCAACTGTTGTTACACCGTATGAGTGCTTGTAATCCGCAGCCTTACGCTGTGCGTTGTTTTCTGAGTTTACAAGGTCAATAAGAAGATCTCTGTATTCTGCGTTGTAATACTTAAGAACAACAGGAGCACCATCAAGGTCATCGTTCTTTGTACGAAGACCAACAGTCCATGATGATGAAGCACCAGCTTCAGAGTTAACCTCTGTAGGAGTAACATTCTTAACGAAGGTTTCAACTGTAGGAACCTTACCGCTAACATTGAATGTTGAGCTCTGTGAACCGTCAGACTTAAGAACCTTAGCTGTGTAAGTATCGAAAAGTCTGATACGAACTGACTGAATGTCTTCGTTCTTAAGAGAAGCAGAAACAGCGCTTAATGTGAAGCCGTCAGTATCAGGTGAAGACTGAACTTCAATCTTGTGATCCTGAGCAGAACCTGCTGTAACCTTTTCACGCCAGAACTCACCATTGCCAAGGTTCTTGATTTCATCAAGAGTTACCTGTGGGTCTTCCTCGTTATAAGGAATGTATGCTGGTGAGAATACGTGTGCTTCGTAAGACTTTGAAGAAGCTTCGTAGTTCTTCATTTCATCGTTTGCGTATCTGCTGAGCCATGTATAGAACTCAGTGTAGAATACCTTACCATTAAGAAGAGCTGAACCATCTTCAACGAAAATCTTATAACCGATCTTTACCTTCTGAACAACACCCTCTGCAGGAACAGCTGAACCTGAACCACGTGTCTGGTTGTCAGGAGTTTTGATTGAACCAACCTTGAAGCTGACTGTTGTGCTTCCGCCGTAGTCAATTTTGTTTGTTGAATCAAAGTTGATGGTGTGGATGTATGATGAAGCTGATCCATTATAGTTGTAGAAGTTAATAGATGCAAGCTGGAACTTGTACTGTTCATCCTGCTTTCCTGTACCTGTTGCAGGATCGATATAGTGTCTCCACATACCGTCTGAACCATTACGGATTGTGAATGAAATCGGATCCTTATCCTGAATTGTGTATGACTTGTTACCCTTACAGTCCTCTTTTGTTTCATACCAGTATGAGCAACCGGTATCTTCAACATTAACGAATGTGCCAAGGTTGTTAACAGGATTCTTGAATCTCTGTTCTGTACCCCAACCCTTGATAAGCTTACCAACAACAGGGAGAGCATTCATAAGGATTGCATCTTTTCTGCCGTTGAGGCCAGTAAGAAGGTTGTTAACAGTTGTCTTAAGAGAAGCCTTTGAAATAACATTGTCAAGGCTCTGAGCTGAAACGCTTGTTGTAGCGTTAACGCCCTGAAGAATAGTCTTACCAAAGATAAGATTAAGAAGATCATTCACAAGGTCAAGAACTGCTGTACCGAGTGAAGCATCGTCAAGTAAGTTGTAATCAGATTCCTGGTTACGACCAAGAAGCTTGAGAACAAGGTTAAGGTCGAAGCCTGTAAGAAGCTCCTTGAATGCATCAACAACAAGGTTAAGGTCAAGGTCATATTCATCTGATGTGTAAGAACCATCACCTATGAAACCAAGAGGAAGAATTGTGTTGAGGATGTAGCTGAGCTTGTCGATTGGGTCTGCAAGATCAGCAGAAGTGAGCTTTGCATAATCAAGACCTGCGATTACAGCAGAATTTCTTGTGCTGCCGATGTAATCGATTGCCCAAAGAATTGCTGCGTTAAGGTTTGTGGTCCAGTGCTCAGCATCTGTACCGCCACCTGTCTTAATCCTAGCATCAAGATCTTCGTCATCAAAAACTTCACCACAGAAATCTGCGAAGTTTGTAAGCTGCTGGAGATATACAAGACCAAGGTCTGTACCCATGTTAAGAATAATGTTGAACCACTCATCAACATCATGCTCTGCAAGAAGTCTGTCATCTGCAGATGCAACGTTACCTGCTGCGAAGATAACTGAATCGTAGTTAACGATAGGAGCAATACCTGTCATGAGCTCACGGAGAACGATAGCTGCAAACTCCCAAAGCTGAACGCCTTCGTGGAATGCATAAGTGCCATCTGCTTTCTTAGGAAGAATAATCTGAGGCATTGCATCCTCAAAGAATTCAGGACCGATCATAGCAACAATGTCAATGATTGTAAGATCCTGAACATCTTCCCATGCATAGTTAGCATACTTAGATGTTGAACCGAAAATTCTGTCACCAAACTGAGTAAGGATGTACTTTGTAAGGTATTCAACGTTAACCATAAGATCTTCGTTGCCATTCTCGTTCTTCCAACCTGTGTAATCAGGGTCAATAAGCTGAGCCTTTGCAAGGAAATCAGCCTTTGCAGCGTCTGTAAGAGCTACGTCGTAAACCATACCAAGGATTCCGTTAAGACCTGCTACGAATACGCCGTCAACCTTAACCTCATCATAGATAAGACGAGTCCAGCCGTTTGCCGCTGCTACATCAGCTGAAACATCAGAACCAACGAAGTTCCAATCCCAGTTGATAAGAGAAGCGAATTCGTTTGCAGAACCGAAGTTAACCTTGTAGTACATACGAGTTTTCTCTGTAATCTCATTGCCTTCTTCATCAAGCTCAGGCTCACCTGTTGTTTTATCTGTAACAACAGTTGTCTCGAGAGTGGTGTAATACCAAACGCCACCATCCTTCATGAGTCTGTCGTAAGCAAAGTAGTTTACATAAGAAGCTGTGTCATCAAATGCAGTCTTAACTGCTGCAGGAAGAACACTGTAATCGATTTTGTTAAGGTCTGCCTCAACTGCTAACATAAGAGCCTTCTTAAGGTTGTTGTTAAGAGCAGGAACACCAATTTCATCGATAGCTACCTGTGCAGCATTATCAAGAATCTGGAAGAATGACTTGCTGAGAGGGTTGATATCCTCTTTTGTGAGTGTGAGACCGGGCATGATAACTGAATCCATGTCCCAAACCTTAACAGCATCCTTACCTTCACCCTCCCAGGTGTAATCCTGAGGCTTTGTAAGAAGGTTGTAGATAGCGTTAGGAACCATCTCATTCAATGTATCCATTTCAGGATATGTAGCTGAAAGAGTTGATTTTGCCTCTTTGATATCATCAATGTCCTTGTCATAGCCGTATGAACCATAGATGAGCAAGTCATAAACAAGGCCAACGAGCATGCTTGGAATATCGTTGAGCATTGTGCCAACCTCACCAAGATCAAGGAAGGAGCTGATAAGACCAAGGCTGATACCGTCGCCACCACTGAGACCGTAAGCAGCCTTTGAAAGGATGCCTGCATTATCGCTTAAGAAGCGAAGAAGACCGGAAATAACTGCATAGTCACCGTTTGAACGCTGAAGAGCAGCACCGTCGTTATCTGGGTTAACAGTGAGGCCCTTGAAGTTAAGGTCACCAACGTCGCCGAGAAGACCTTTACCGATACTCCAAACGAAACCTGAACGGAGCTCTTTAATGTCAGCAAGGATATAGTCAATTTTGTTTAATCTTAATTCACCAACGATGGACAAGTCGATTGTGTCCATGTCAGCTAAAAGATCGTTATCGACTAAGTCAAGAGCCAATGTAGCTA
>JAFODQ010000019.1 GCA_017380615.1 Clostridia bacterium
AGCCTATCTTCGCCCTCAACGCCAAAAATCCAATGAAAATCTTTTGCTTTTAGGTCGAAGATTTTATACAGTGCGGATTTTTGGTCAGCCAAGGCAAAAACGCAGTTAATCCTTTCGGATTGGCGAGTATTTTAACACAGGCTGAACGGAAATCCGCCTGTAGAAAACACGGTTCGGATAATTCCTTTCACCCTAAGCCAAACAGCAGCTTATACAAGAACACGAAGAACTTCCTCAATAGAAGTTGTGCCTTCAAGAATTTTATCAATACCCTCCTGACGGAGTGTATGCATGCCCTGTGATATTGCAAGCTCTTTAATTTCCTGAACGCCTGAGCGCTTAAGGATGAGCTGTTTGATTTCGTTTGTTACCTGAAGGAATTCAAATACACCCTGACGACCTTTATAGCCTGTGTTTGAACAAGCAATACAGCCCTTTGGCTCATAAATTTCTGTTGTGTCATCAAGTGTTTTTCCTTCCGGAATCGGGAAGTCCTCAATGCTATTTCGGATTTCACGATATGTGAGAGCTACCTTTTCCTTACAACGAGGGCAAAGCACACGAATAAGACGCTGTGCAAGAACGCCAACAAGTGATGATGCTGTAAGGAATGGCTCAACACCCATTTCATCAAGACGGGTGATAGCCGATGGAGCATCGTTAGTGTGAAGTGTTGAGAAAACCATATGTCCGGTAAGAGCTGATTCAACAGCAATCTTTGCAGTCTCACCGTCTCGAATTTCACCGACCATGACGATATCAGGGTCAGCACGGAGAACGGAACGAAGAGCTGCTGCGAAGGTCATACCTGCACGGTTGTTCATCTGTACCTGACAGATACCTGCCATACGACGCTCAACAGGGTCTTCAAGAGTGATAACATGCTTTGAAACGTCTGAAACCTCTGCAAGTGTTGCATAAAGTGTTGTTGATTTACCTGAACCGGTAGGTCCTGTAACAAGAAGGAAGCCATATGGCATAAAGATTGTTTTTGTGAATCTATCTACCTGATCCTTTGAGAATTTAATATCCTTAAGCTGAACAGACTTTGCACCACGTTCAAGAAGACGCATAACAATTTTTTCGCCATACACTGAAGGAAGCACAGCAATACGGATATCGAATGTTCTGTCATCAACCTTAACTGTTGTACGACCGTCCTGAGGAATACGTCTTTCGGCAATATCCATACCACCGATAACCTTAACACGGGATGCAACTGAGCTGTGAAGCTTAATCGGGTTCTGAAGAACCTCATGAAGAACACCGTCAATACGAAGACGGATTCTCATTGTCTTTTCCATTGGCTCAATGTGAATATCCGATGCGCCAGACTTAACAGCATTTGTAATAACCTGGTTAACAAGCTGAACAGCAGGCTTTTCGTCGGCAGCAAGCTCATCAAGAGCAGAAAGCTCTTCTTCCTGAGCCGCCTCTTCATCCTCATATGTGTCGATATTATTGGCGTTATTAACAATTGTATCAATAGCCGCATTGAGCTCTGATTCTGTTGAAATAAGCGGAACAATTTCAAGACCGCCCGTTCTTACAGACAAGTTATCACGCACACCAAGATCATTAGGGTTGCGCATAACAACGAATAATTTCTTTTCATCCTGATAAAGAGGTAATATTTTTCTTTTAGCAATAAGCTCCGGAGGAATAATGTTTGCAATAGCAAAATTTATGCCCACCTCTTCAATTGAAACAAGCTTGTAGCCTGTTTTCTTTTCCATTGCTCGAGCAACATCAAGCTCACTGCAGTATCCAAGGTTTACGAGCTCTGAGGTAACCTCATTTTTACTGTCCTGAGCAATAAGCTGTGCTTCTCTTACCTGATCCTCGGTAACCTTTCCTTCCTTGATCAGGAAAAATTCAACACTACCGGGAATAATAACATTAATATCTGCCAAAGTGATAACCCCTTTATATTTATCTACCTATGATTGCGTTAACACGCATCATTCTCAGGAAGCTGCGTCCTGAATTGCACCATCAACAACGGCGCTTACTGCACCCTCTGCACCCTGCTCTGAAAGGAATGCCAGTGCCAATGTTACACTGTATGTTCCGTCTGCATTTCTTGAGAGGCTGATGGAATCAAACCTGTGAACCTGCTCAAGGTTTGAATAATAGTTCATAAAGTCATAAATGTTTCTGTATGAACCGTTTGCAACTATTGTGAACACTACCTCTTGTGTTTCGTTAACTGCAACTGTCTGATCAATTGAAGTAACACTCAAGCCGAAGCTTTTGCACTTGCCGAGCACATCCTCCTCAAGAAGGAAAACATCCCCCAGACTATCGGGAAGAATATTCTTACAAGCTTCAAGCTGCTGCTCTGCAGCCTCACTCTTTACTTTAAGCTCCTCAAGCAATGCAACCTCGCGGACATTCTGCTCATACATTACACGAGCATCAACAATCTCATTTTTTGTTTTATCAATATCGAGCATAACAAAAACTATGCCAACAATAATGAGGATGCAAACAAATGACATAATACCGATAACAAAGAATGGAGAGCTTGTTATATCTTTTAGTTCAATTTTCTTGCCTTTCATGACTCTCTCTCCTTTCTTATTCCACTGCTAACTCATCGGAAGCAGCTGTTGTGCTTGTGGCAGCTGTTGTTTCCTCAACAATAGGTGCAGCTCCACCCTCACAGGTGATTGCTACAACGAATGTTGCAACAGGCTCACCATCAGTAACTGAAACTGTGTAGCTTGTGCAAACGGCACTTTTGACGCCCTGCATATTCTCAAGCTCTGACATATATTCTGTGAATGCAGTTCTTGAGGTTGCTGTGCCTGTGAGTGTGCACAATCTTGTGGTTTTCCACTCAACACAATCCATCTTGGTTACAGAAATACCGGGACGGTTAACATTACCGATACGAGCCACAAAATTGTAAAGCTGGGGTTCGTTCACCTGAATATCGTTAATAAGCTTAAGCTTTGACTGAAGATTATTATTGATATCTCTGTACTGCTGAAGGGCTGATACCTTCTGCTCATATTCACTGTTTTTTGCCTGAATTTCTGAAAGCTTTGCATCTGCAGCTACCTTACCGACAATGGTAACAAGAAGTGCTGCAAGAAGAACAAGCATAACAACGTTCGCAACGCCTCTGCCCTTTTCTGCTTTCTTTTTGCCGATTATTCGCTTTCTGTTTCTCTCAGGAAGCAAGCTAACTCTATATTTCATTGTTATTATGCCTCCAATCCGATCTGTGCAAGGCTTATACAGCCTGCATATTCTTTAGGTGAAAAGCTTGCATTTGCGTAATTTTCATAGAAGGATGGAACTGTAAGAGGAACATAAATTCTCTCTGCAAGCTGTGTTGCAAGCTCTCCCTCAAGAGCAGATGCTGTTGTGAACAACACTGATTCAATAATCATATTTGTCTGCATCTGGAAATAGTTCATTGATGATGTAAGCTCAGACTGAAGAAGCTCAATAACAGTTTCCATTTCCAGTGATGTGAGCTCTTCCGGAGAATGGAATGCCTTCTTTACCTCAATCAACGCTCTGTCAGGAATATTGATTGAACGGACCATCTTGATATCCTTATCAACAATAGCAACGAAATTAAGAACATCGTCTGTGAGCGAAAGGTATGCAAAGGTTGAAGTTTCAGGCGCCTCGTCAATAGCAGCTCTGCACCATGCAAGGAAGGAGCTGTCTATATCCACAACCTCACACTTTGCTGCTTCAAAATTCTGAAGAAGATTTGTGAGCATTGTGTTTCGTGCACCAACAAGAATCATATTAAGTGCAGGCTGGTCATCATCATCGGTGGTTTCATCAACAACAACGAAGTCAAGACCAAGCTCTGAAACGGGAACGGGAATGAAATCCTGTGCCTGCATTGTCACAACACTTCTTAATTTATCCTGTGGAACCTTTGGAAATGTTGCATAACGCATAATAACATTTTCATTGTTAACACCAACAACAATCGGTGAATCCTTCTTAAAGTCACCCTGCTCGAACAAATCTCCAAGAGCTGCTGTGAAAAGTGAGCTATCAGCTATGATACCCTCACTGATAACACCCTCCTGTAATCTGGTGCTTGCAGAACTGGTAACCTCAATTTTGCCCTCTGCTGTTTTAGTAAGCTCAACTGCCTTGATTTCGTATGAATTATACTCAATGCCGACAGCACTGTTAACTTTTGCCATTTATACCATTCTCCCTTGCGAAGGAATATATTTAGTGTATTTTTTAAACTTATGCCTGATAAGATGTTGTTGCCTGGAAAACAGGAAGGTAAAGTGCGACGATAAGGAAACCAACAACAGAACCAAGCAAAACAAGCATGATAGGCTCAAGAACTGAACCAAGGTTCTTTGCAATCGCATCAACGTCTTCCTCATAGAACTCTGCAACCTTATCAAGCATGGTGGGAAGTGAACCTGCTTCTTCTCCGATGGCTATCATACTTATAACCATTGGTGGGAATACCTTTGATTCATCCAATGCTTCGTGAATTGTTCTACCGTTTTCAACATCCTCAATCGCCTTGTTAACAGCATCCTCAACAAGCTTGGAGCCCGATGTGGGACCTGCTGTTTCCAGGGCTTTAACTGCTGTAACACCACCTGCAACAAGTGTTGCGAAGATACGGCAGAAACGGGCGAAAATCGTCTTTGAAATAAGCTCACCCACAATTGGTGTGTTCATCTTGTGATTTTCCCAAAAGTGCTGTACCGGTGGGGATTTGATAACCTGAACAATGATAAAAATTATTGCCACAATAGCGGGAATAACAATATACCACTTTGTTCTCAAGGCATCTGACATATTATAAATGAGCTGTGTAATGGGGTTGATATCTCCGGCACCCTCTGTCATGCCCTGGAAGGTAGGTACCATGAAAATAAGCATGAAGATAACAATGACAATAGCAAGGCCACCAACCATTTTGGGGTATGAGGTTGCAGACTTAACAGAGTCCTTGAGCTGCTTGTCTTTATGTAACTGGTTAGACATAGCAAGGAGTGTCTTATCAAGCATACCACCCATTTCACCGGCAGCAATCATTGAACAGAACAGGTCGCTGAAAACTGGCTTCTGCGCGCTGAAAGCATCTGAAAGTGCAGCACCACCCTCAACATCTGATGCAATTTCCTTGATTGAATTTGCAAGTGTTGGGTTTGTGGTCTGAGCAACAAGAGTGCTCATCGCTTGGGTAACAGGAATACCTGCACCAATCATGGCAGCAAGCTGACGGGAAAACAAGGACATGTCAGCAAGTGTAACCTTTTTACCACCCTTTTTCTTTTTGGTTGCAGCATTCTCTTTAAGGCTTGTAACAACAACGCCCGCTTCACGGAGCTTTTCATAAGCCTCTGATGTGGAGTTAGCGACAACCTTACCGGTTATGGATTCACCTTGTCGGTTAAGGGCTTCGTATGTAAAATCCAAAGAGTTATCCCCCTTTTGAGAATATATATAATATATATAATATGTATAGCGAAAGCCACGCAATATATAATATGTATAGCGAAAGCTACGCAATATATATATAAATAGTATAGTAAGGCTTTTATCTTTTCATTTTATGTAAATAACAGATAAGCCGTCTGTTCGCAAATTAATACATCTGCATTTGACGAAGAATCTCAGCTCTTTCAACACAGTTTTCAAGAACTGATTCTCTCGAAATTTTCTGCTCTCTGAGAAGCTTCAGAAGAGCCTGGTCCATTGTCTGCATACCTTCCTTCTGGGCGGTCTGCATTGTGGAATATATCTGGTGATCCTTACCCTCACGAATCATGTTACGGATAGCCGGAGTGTCAACCATATATTCAACAGCTGATACACGGCCTCCGCCCAATCTCGGAAGAAGCTGCTGTGAAATAACTGCACGCAGTGTGTTTGAAAGCTGGCTTCGCACCTGATTCTGCTGTTCACTCGGGAAAGAGTCAATAATACGGGCAATTGTCAGAGGCGCCGTCTGTGTGTGAAGTGTGGAAAGCACCAAGTGACCGGTTTCAGCCGCTGTAAGAGCAATACTGATACTTTCAGCATCACGCATCTCACCGATCATAATAACATCAGGGTCGTGACGAAGAACTGTTCTCAAAGCATTGTTAAAGCTGAGAGTGTCACCACCAAGCTCACGCTGTCTGATAATTGAGCGCTTGTGAGAATGAAGGAATTCTATCGGGTCTTCAATGGTAACCATGTTGTACTCAAAATTTGTGTTCATATGGTTCAGCATTGCCGCAAGAGTTGTTGACTTACCTGAACCCGTTGGTCCCGTAACAAGAATAAGACCACGAGGAAGGGTGCATAATCTTCTCACGTCCGCAGGAAGACCGAGTTTATCAAGAGTAGGGATTTCAAATGGAATCGCTCTGAAAACTGCAGCAAGCGTGCCTCTCTGCACAATCACATTTCCTCTGAAACGAGCACATTGTGGCACTGCATAGGAAAGGTCAAGCTCAAGATTATCGTGAAGGTCCTTCTTGTTCTTTTCAGACATAATCTGCATAAGCATATTTTCGACATCGGCGGGTTTCATAGGGGGAAAATCCTGTTTAACGATGTCACCATCTATACGGATACAAGGAGGCATACCGACAACGATATGAAGGTCAGAGCCTTTCTTTTCAACCGTAAGCCTGAGCAGCTGCTCAAGCGTTACGGGATATTCACTTGGTTGATTGAGGAATTCCATTCAAATCACTCCGGTTAGTTTAATTTAGATTCTTGACCACATATCAAGGATAAGGTCAATATTTTCAGGTGATTCAAGTACATAGAGAACATGCTTGATACCTTCATCCGATGGATCAAGGTCGCCTGAAAGCTCAAATGATGCAACTGAAACAGATGGGCTGTTGATAAGCTTAACAACAAGCTCTTCCTTAGCTGCAAGCACAAGAAGCTCTGAGGATTCTGTGATTGTTGCGATTGGATAATACATATCGCCCATATTGTTATCGAGAGAAGCAATGATTTCCTTTACTTCCTCAACCTTATTGGTTGCACAGTAAACCATGATTGACTTTGTGAGCTGAGGATATGAGCCGAAATAGAACTCAACATCTTCAATATCAATAAAGCCGATTTTGCTCTGAAGCTCTGAAGCAACGATGTTCTTAAGCTCGTAAACAAAGAATGTTCTGTCTGTATTGTTATCTGCTGTGTCGTTTTCCTTAATGCGTTCAACAGCAGCATTTACCTCGTCTGTTTCACCCTGGATCCAGATTCTCTTTTCATAGAGATCAAGACCAAGAACCTCAACCTTGTAGCCGAAGGTGCTGATGATTGACTGAGCTGCTTCCTTGTTGATGTAAGCAAGGTCAACCTTTACAAGAGATGTATTACCATCCGAAATAACCACATCACTTGTTGTGCCGTCTGATGTACCACTGTTGGTGTCATCACTTGTATTATCGCCTTCACCATCGGTAGCGCCGCCTGCTGCACCACCATCGGTCTGAGCATTCGGATCGTAATAGTCAACAAGCTTCTTGATGTTCATAATGTCGTTGTAAGCATCGCCTGTTGCATAAACATAAAGCACCATTGGGTGAGATGTTGTTGTGATACCTGTGTGAAGACCAAGAGCACCAAGCAATGAGCTGAACTCAGCAGCTGTGATATGCTCAAGCTCAATAGCTGTAAGGTTTGTGCTGATGCTTGCACTACCAACTGTGATATTTTTCTTATTATCGAGTGTTTCAATAAGCTCTGCCATTTTAGCAAGCTGCATAGGGTAGCCGCTTACCCAGAACTCACGGAGGTTAATGTCAACCTTTACAATCTGAACACTGATGCCCAATGTTGAAAGCTGTGATGTAAGTGTATCGGTTGATATGTACTTAAGTGAGAACTTTGTGAGAGCCTTGTTATCAATAAAGTTACCGTTAAGTGTTTCCGCTGTGCCCACATAGAGGAGATTATCGTTCTTGATGTATGTCATATCAACCATACGAAGAACATAATCAATAGCTGTGATCGGAGTAACGTTTTCAAGAGAAATTGCAGGAACTGATGCTGCAGAACCCTTATAAATCATTCGGTAGCCTGTGTGTGCAAGAATTGTTTCAAGAACACCAACAAGGTCTGATCCATCTTCAAATTCAATTGAGATTGAGCTTGATGAGCCGAAGACTGTTGTTGAGTCATCTTCAACTGAAGCGGCACCGGGAATAAGAAGCTTCTGACCCTTCTGGAGAGCTGCTGAAGCTGAGATGCCGTTGCAATCAACAATGCTTGCCACTGTTACACCGTGTGCAGCTGCGATGGATGAAATTGTATCGCCGTCCTTAACAGTGTAGGTTCCCATAAGGTCATCTGATGAGCCTGCTGCTGTAAGCGGAAGAACCATGCTTGTGAGCAACACGAACACGAGGGCAAATATGCCTATTGACCTCATTCTGCTGTTTTTTGTTTTCATTGGAAAATCCCCCTAAATTATGTAAAGTACATAAATTATTTTCAAAATTAGTTCAGCGAAAATCACTTACTGATTTTCTTTGTTACCTCTCCGGCTTTGAAAAGAACATAGTCGGATGTGATTTCTATAAGCTCCCAGCTGCCGACTGTTTCACCCTTTGCAAGAGTGAGGGTGTCACCTGCTGAGCCGATTTGGATTAATGCAGTCTTAAGACCACTGCTGCCCTTAACATAGCCTTTATACTTTGCAGAAGCAAGAATGTCTTCTGAAAGCGGATCCTGATCGATAAGCTCAACAATCTCTTTATCCTTGAGGTTGTTATTATCCGGCAGAACCTGAACCTGATTCTGGTTAACATTTATGTCGTTGGGATCAGGAACATTATCACCTGTGAGCACCCCGTCACTGAGAATCAGGAAAAGAAGTATTCCCACAAGAATCAGAAAGAGCACCACCGGGATTATAATTTTCATTATGGGGTTCTTATCAAAGAAATCCATAATCTTGAGAACGAAATCGTTTTTCTGAACTGACGCTTTCGCTGCCTTATCTTTTTTGCCGAATTTTGGTAATTCGAGAGCCATGTAAACAACCTCCAGATATTCATATGCTGAACATAAATTTAATTTTTTGAAGCTGCGATTCACATCGCAAAAATAGTCAATTTTCTAAAAATGGGTATAATGCACCCATTTAGATTATTACACATTATTAATATACAATATATATGCAAATTTTTCAATAGTTTTTAACCAATTATATCCACTAAATCCACTAAATTTTAACCAAATTTACGCCCCATATTTTGTTATTTCTATCAACAACAAAAGCGCCCTGTCCAAAACATACGGAACAGAGCGCTTTAAATCTTTTATTTTTTATTTTGCAACAATGTTTATGATTTTGCCGGGAACATAGATTTCCTTGATAATTGCTTTACCATCAAGGAATTCCTGTACTCTCTCGTCAGCTTTAGCTGCTGCAATAGCATCCTCTGCTGTTGCATCCTTGGCAATCATAATGATTGCACGGACCTTACCGCAAACCTGAACAGGAACTTCAATTGTTGCATCAACCGTTTTAGCCTCGTCAAATGATGGCCATTCTGCAAGAGCAATGAGGCCCTCGCCACCGATTGTCTCCCAGATTTCTTCTGCAACATGAGGTGCAAACGGAGCAAGAAGCTTTGCATAAGCCTTAAGCTCACATTTTGTGATTTCACCTGCATCGTAAATCTCGTTGAGCAACGCCATAAGAGCAGCAATCGCAGTGTTGAACTTCATATTTTCAATGTCCTCAGACACCTTCTTTATTGTCTTGTGGAAGGCTGTTTCAAGCTTTGCAGAATAGCCCTCACCATCGCCGAGAATGTCAAGAAGATTCCATGATCTGTCAACAAATCTCTTGCAGCCCTTGACGCTGCTTTCGCTCCATGGAGCAGCCTTCTCATAGTCACCCATAAAGAGCACATATGTACGAAGAACATCTGCACCAAGCGAGTCAACAACCTCGTTAGGATCAACAACATTACCCTTTGATTTACTCATCTTTTCACCATCAGGACCAAGAATAAGACCCTGAGCAGTTCTCTTTTTATATGGCTCATCAAATGGAACTTCACCGATATCATAAAGGAATTTGTGCCAGAAGCGTGAGTAGATAAGGTGGCGTGTAACATGCTCCATACCACCATTGTACCAGTCAATAGGACCCCAATAATTGAGCTTCTCCTTATCAGCAAAAGCCTCGCAGTTGTGAGGATCAATATATCTGAGGAAATACCATGAGGAGCCTGCCCACTGAGGCATTGTGTCTGTCTCTCTCTTTGCAGGCGCACCACATTCAGGACATGTGCAATTCACAAAGCTGTCAATCTTCGCAAGGGGGCTTTCACCATCTGAACCCGGCTGGAAATTATCCACCTCAGGAAGACGGAGAGGAAGCTCACTGTACGGTACGGGAACAATTCCGCACTTTTCACAGTGAACAATCGGAATTGGCTCACCCCAATATCTCTGACGGTTGAATGCCCAGTCCTTCATCTTGTACTGAACGCCCTTTTCACCGATACCCTTTTCAGCAAGGAAATCAATCATCTTTTCAATAGATGCAGCCTTTTTATCCATTCCGTTAAGGAAATCAGAGTTAACCATTTCACCATCACCGGTATATGCTTCAACACCGATGTCTCCACCCTTGATAACCTCAATGATATCAATGCCGAATTTCTTTGCAAACTCATAGTCACGCTGGTCGTGTGCAGGTACAGCCATGATTGCACCTGTACCGTAACCCATCATAACATAGTCTGAAATGTAAATAGGAATCTCCTTGCCGTTAACCGGGTTAACAGCCACAAGACCATCTATGCAAACGCCTGTTTTATCCTTAACAAGCTGTGTTCTTTCAAACTCAGTCTTCTTAGCACACTCTGCACGATATGCTTCAATGTCAGCCATATTGCCGATTTTATCAGCATATTTGTCAATAAGAGGGTGCTCCGGTGCCATAACCATAAAGGTTACACCGAAGAGAGTATCGGGACGTGTTGTATAAATCTTCATCATTTCATCAGTGCCGCTGATGTTGAAGTTAACAAATGCACCTGTTGATTTACCAATCCAGTTCACCTGCTGAAGCTTGATATTAGGAAGATAATCAACCTTCTCAAGACCCTGAAGAAGCTTATCTGCATATTCAGTAATACGAAGATACCATACATCCTTTGATTTCTGCACAATATCGCTGTGGCAGATATCGCACTTACCACCCTGAGAGTCCTCATTTGAAAGAACAACCTTACAGGATGGGCAGTAGTTAACAAGTGTCTTATCACGGAATACAAGACCATTTTCGAACATCTTAAGGAAAATCCACTGAGTCCACTTGTAGTAGTCCTCCTCTGTTGTATCAACAACTCTATCCCAATCGAAAGAAAAGCCTACCTTTTTAAGCTGTGAGGAGAACTTTTCGATATTCATATCTGTTACCTTACGGGGATGAATACCTGTCTTGATAGCGTAGTTTTCTGTTGGAAGACCATAAGCATCGAATCCAATCGGGAAAAGAACATTATAGCCCTGCATTCTCCTTTTTCTTGAAATTACCTCAAGGCCTGAGTATGCCTTGATGTGACCAACATGCATACCTGCACCACTTGGGTATGGGAACTCAACAAGAGCATAGAATTTCGGCTTATCCGAACCATCCTCTGCACGGAAAACCCCTGCATCCTCCCACTTTTTCTGCCATTTTTTCTCAACGGCTGAAAAATCATACTTCATATTTATCATACCTTTCTGAAAAGAAAAATCATTAACAAAATTAATCTAAAAGCTCACTGATATCAAGCTTTGTGCCATCTTCCCACAAACGCTCAATATTATAATAATTCCTTGTTTCTTCAAGGAAAATGTGCACTATTACACCCTGATATTCAAGGAGCATCCAGCCTGTTGCCTTGCCCTCAACATGATCCGCCTTAATGCCTGCTTCCTCAAGCTGATATTCCACCTCATCTGCAAGAGCTCTCACGTGAGTGGTGGAATTACCTGTGGCAATAACAAAATAATCGGCAACAATTGTAAGACCCTCAATCCTGATAACCTGGATATCATTACCAATCTTGTCATCAAGAGCTTTTACTATCTTTTTTACAATGTCTAAACTCATTTTATTTCTCCTGTTTGTATTTTAGAAACGGCGTCATTATACGCATCGATTGTATCGGGATGCACCACTCTCTCACGATCAACAAGATCCTTGATAGTGAAGCCAAGACCCTCAACAATGGCTTCGTCCAATGAACGCGCAGCCTTTTCCCGCATTATCTCAACGCCATTATAATCTCTTTCTGCGCTTATGAAATCTGCAATAAAAACAACCTTTTCAAGCAGACTCATACTCTTTCTTCCTGTGGTGTGATATCTGATTGAATTGAGCAAATCCTCATCCTCAATACCAAACTCCTTCTGAGCAAAAACCTTACCACACATGGCGTGATACAGCTTTGGCGTATTGATCTCAATATCAGAAAGCTCCACACCATTTTCAAGCATATATGACAGCTGAAGACCTGCAGGTGTATCCTTGCAGGAATCGTGAATGAGACCCGCTGTAAACGCCTTTTCTTCATCTGCACCATATTGTTTTGCGAGCTCACGGGCAGACTCAGCCACATTAAGAGAATGGATATATCTTTTCTCCGTAAGACGCTTTTGCAGAATTTCCTTAAATTCTTCGTTTCTGCTCATTTATAAAGCCCCCTTGCTCGTATATATTCACAAACGCTTTCCTCCAGGCCAAAAAACTCACCTTGTCTGAGATGCTCTCTCACCTGGGTCGAGCTGACCTCAACAGGAACACTGGTACAAATTCTCACTTTATCTGTACCAAGCCTTGCTTGTACATAATCGCGCATTTCCTGAAGCTTATCAAGCTTTTCCGTCCTGCAGGCTGCAACAACGGTACAAAGGGAGAGAATCTCCTCATAGCAATACCATCTGTCAAGGGAAAGGAGCATATCATCACCCATAAAAAGATATAAATCACTTTCGGGATAAAGCTTCTTCACCTGTCTGAGAGTATCCACTGTGTAGCTTTTTCCGCCACGGGAAATTTCAACATCACTGACCTCAAACAAGGGTGAATTGAAAGCGAGCTCACACATACTGAGCCTGTCCTCCGGTGAAGCACCACTGCTCTGCTTGAAGGGTGACATTGCCGTAGGGATTATCAAAACCTTCTCTGCTCCGCAAAAATCCGCAAGATTATCGGCAAGAAGCCTATGCCCCTTGTGTGGTGGATCAAAGGAGCCACCATAAACAGCAATTTTCATCATATCAGTACATTACAACAGAGGTCATTTCAAGCTCTCCTCTGTATGATGTTATCTTGATTTTAACAGCCTTTACCTCTGTTGGGGTGATTTTATGTATCCTCTTATAGCCCACAATACCACCGGTGGAAACCTTCTCGAATTTACCGTCACCCTCTTTATCGAGATAAATCTCATAGCTTTCAATATGCTGACCATTTGCAATGTTTTCCTGCATAACAATTCTGTCAAACATATCTTTCTCCGAGAGAGTAATTATCAACTCCGGCTGTGCATCATCCTTTGAGGGACGCCATGTAAGCACCTCATCATCCTCAAAAAGATTTGCCACGGAATAGTTATCACTCAAGGTGCTTGAAGCTTCAATTGTGCCTATCTGTGAAACCTTGTAGCTGTACATTCTCTTCAAATCTGTGCCAAGCGCTTTGAGAATCTGTGTGTCCATTTCGGAGAATTTACCATTCTTCATCGGAGGAACACCGAGCATAAAGCCACAGTTCGCACCAACCGTCTGCAAATACAGCTTATGAAGCTTATCCTTTGTTTTTGCAGTATATTCATCATCCTTATGGTAATACCATCTGTCTCTTATAGAAATAGAAACCTCGCAGGGATACCAGATGAATTCACTTTCTTTCTTGATTGCTTTTCTCGAGCCCAGATCAAGCTCATACTGCTTCTGTTTCTTGAAAAATCTCCTCTTCTCGGGCTGCTTGCTTCGCTCAAATGCACTGTAAATGCTGTGTCTTTCAGGCACAACACTCCACTCGTTTTCACGAATTACGCCCCATTCGTTACCATACCAACGCACATCGGGACCCACAAGTGCAATTACAGCACCGGGTTGACATTCTCTTACAACCTCATAGTAGCCTTCCCAGTCATACTCCTGCTCAGCACCATCCTTAGCAGGCTCATTTGCACCGTCAAAGCGTACATAAAAAATATCGCCATATGAGGTGAGCACCTCACGAAGAAGACCCTTGAAATATTCATTATACATTTCACCTGAGCCAAAGAGCTTGGAATTCCTGTCAAGAGGTGAAATTGCAATACCAAACTTCAGCCCCTGCTTGGCACACTCCTCCGAGAGCATACCAACAATATCTCTGTCTTCAACCTCCCAATCGATGGAGCTTTTTACACAATAATCAGTTTTTTCCGAGCACCACAGACAGAAGCCATCATGATGCTTTACATTAAGCACCATTCCCTTGAAGCCTGCATCCTTGAAGAAGGACACCCACTCCTCTGCACTGAATTCATCGGGATTGAAATTGAGAGGGCTTATTGTGCCATCTGTCCATTCACTGTTCATTACTGTGGGAAGACCAAAGTTTATAAAGCCATAAAACTCGGTTTTCTGCCAATTTATCTGTCTTTCGCAGGGCTTTACCCCTGCAGCTATTTCATGTGGATTCATATATTACCCTTTCAGAGATTATTTTCCGCTGTCACAATTTGTTGCAACAATATCAACACCCAGACCGAGGATGTTTTCGATAACAACATCACCGATTTTAACAGGTGCCTTAACAGATGTCTGATTGATAACACCCATACACTCAAACATCTTTCCCTTAGGGATTGGAGCCGATGACTTCACAGGCACAACGGGATGCACACCACCTTCAACCTTAACGCTTGTGGTAAGGCTTCTCATAGGGTTTGTGATTTCTGTGCGTGCATAGGCATCTCCACGCTTGCAGGTGTTACCTGTAACGGAGATAACCTCACCATTTTCCATTTCAATTTCAATGGGACAACCGAGAGGGCAAGCCACACAAATAAGACTTTTTTTCATTTCTGCACCCTCCTTATTGCTCAATTCTGACAATGATTTCACTGTCTTTTGTCATATTCTCAAGCATCTCAGGTGTAATTGTGACATTTTCCATCTCACCGGGTGCCAGCTTAACTTTTTTTCTTGAAGAAAGGATGTTTCCATCACATTCAACAACAACCTTTGCACCCTTGAACACCTGACCAACACGGAAATAGAGCTTAAGATTCTCTTTGCCTTCAATATTTACTCTCTGAGGCACGATATAACGCACACCATCAACACCCTTGGTGTTAATGTATGTGCCGCCCTTTTTCTTGCCGAAAATGTAGTCGGCAGCACCCTTACCTGCAATCTGACTTTCCTCGGTAACATAGTCAACAAGGTCATGAACCTGAAGCACATTACCACAAGCAAAGATGCCTGGCTGAAGTGTTTCTCTGTATTCATCAACAACAGGACCATTCGTCACTCTGTCGAGCTCAACGCCCACATCCTTTGAAAGCTCATTTTCAGGAATGAGACCAACCGAGAGCAGAAGAGTATCGCACTCAATATATTCCTCTGTACCCGGAATGGGCTGAAGCCTCTCATCAACATTTGCAATGGTGACACCCTCGAGTCTGTCCTTACCATGTGTCTTCACAACTGTGCAGCTAAGACGAAGAGGAATGCCGAAATCATCAAGACACTGAACGATATTTCTCTGCAAACCACCTGAATATGACATAAGCTCACAAACAACCTTAACCTCTGCACCCTCAAGTGTCATACGACGAGCCATAATAAGACCGATATCACCGGATCCGAGGATAACAACCTTCTTACCGGGCATATATCCGTCAATGTTAACATATTTCTGTGCAGTGCCGGCTGTCATTATGCCTGCAGGGCGCGAGCCTGCAATGGATAATGCACCGCGAGGTCTTTCACGGCAGCCCATAGCAAGCACCACAGCAATTGCCTTGAATTGCATAAGACCTTCACTGTTGTTCACAGCAGTGACAACATTGTCCTCGGATATATTGAGAACCATTGTGTCTGTGTAAACATCGATATCAGTAGCTTCAACCTGCTCAATGAATCTGCCTGCATATTCGGGACCTGAAAGCTCCTCACCGAAATAGTGAAGACCAAAGCCTGTGTGAATACACTGCTCAAGAATACCACCGAGAGTCTCGGCTCTTTCAAGAATAACAATTTTCTCAACGCCCTCTTCTCTTGCCTTGAGGGCTGCAGCCATACCGGCAGGACCACCGCCGACTACAACTAAATCATAATCAAACATTTTCCTGCCTCCTTATTTTGTCTTGTGATACATAATCTTCGACTCGCCGCCGAATTTTGTAATTTCGTTCATCGGAACACCAAGCTCACGGGCAAGAATCTCAACAACCTTGCTTCCACAGAAGCCTCCCTGACATCTGCCCATACCTGCTCTTGTTCTTCTCTTTACTCCATCAACATCTCTTGCACCTGCAGGAGCATGAATAGCATCTATAATTTCACCCTCTGTGATTGTTTCACAGCGGCAAACAATTCTTCCGTATGCCTTATTTTCCTCAATGAGCTTTGCTCTTTCCTCTGTGGACATATGTCTGAAGCGCACCGGCTCAGGTCTCACAGGATTGTAATCTGACTTTTTTTCAAGACCACCTGTAAGCTCAAGCATAATGCACTCCACCATTTCTGCAATGGCAGGAGCAGAAGAAAGACCCGGAGACTCAATACCGGCGGCATTGATGAAATTTTTATTCACAGCGGATGGTCCGATAATAAAATCATCGCTCGTGGGATGTGCTCTGTTACCGCTGAAGGATGTGATTGCATTCCTTAAAGAAACAGCAGGAACACTCTTGATTGCATTGGTGTAAATCTTGTCAAGACCCACAGTTGTTGTGGCAACATCATCACCATTATCGATATCCTCGGCAGACGGGCCGACAATAAGGTTGCCATCAACAGTGGGAGAAACAAGAACACCCTTACCCATCTTTGTGGGGCACTGGAATATCGTGTGAGAAACAAGTGAGCCCTGTGACTTATCAAGAAGATAGTAATCACCATGACGCACCACAATTTCTATTGAATCATCACCAATGAGTGATGCAATTTTACCCGAATGAACACCTGCGGCGTTGATGACATACTTTGCTGTTATCTCGCCTTGTGTTGTAGAGAGAACAAACTCACCATCCTTGTGTTCAATTTTCTCAACAGCACAGTTTCTTATGAACTCTGCACCGTTTGTTACTGCGTTTTCCACACCTGCAATTGTGAGCTCGTAAGGGCACACGATTGATGATGTGGGAGCAACAAGTGCACCGACAGCTGTTTCACCAATATTAGGCTCCATGGCACGAAGCTCATCTCTGCCCACGACCTTAAGCTCAGGCACTCCGTTTGCTTCGCCTCTCCTGAGAAGCTCATCAAGATGTGGCATTTCCTCCTCAGAAAAAGCAACCACAAGTGCACCGTTATTCTGAAGAGGAACATTAAGCTCCTTACAGAACCTTTTCATAAGCTCAACTCCGCGTACATTGAGCTTTGCCTTAAGTGAGCCGGGCTTTGCGTCAAAGCCGGCGTGAACAATTGCGCTGTTAGCCTTTGTGGCGCCCATTGCACAGTCGTTGTGTCTCTCAAGAAGAGCAATTTTGATGTCATACTTTGAAAGCTCTCTTGTTATCAATGAACCAACAACACCGGCACCGATAACGGCAACATCGAATTTCATTTTAACATCTCCTTAATCCAAAAGCTGCGATGAAATCATCATAGAAAATAACTCATGTATTATACCATATCATACAATAAAAAATCAAGTATATATAATTATATTTCATTACATATTATATCTTGTTTTTTTGGTGATTTTGGTGTATTATATTTTGTTGTAATATTTTCGTGAGGTAAATATATGAAAAAACCTGAATTACTTGCCCCTGCAGGGGATATGAATTGTCTTAAAACAGCTGCTCGCTTCGGTGCAGACGCCGTGTATATCGGTGGTCCTCTTCTTCAGCTCAGAGCAGAAAAATCTGCTTTCACAGAGGAGAATATAGATGTAGCAGCAAAATATCTCCACTCTCTTGACAAAAAGCTTTATGTTACAGTTAACAGCTTCACAAAAAACCATGAAATTGAGCCTCTCAAGGACTATGCAAGGTCACTTTACTCCTTGGGTGTGGACGCTGCAATTGTTGCCGATTTAGGTGCGCTTCGCACTATAAAGCAAGCAGAGCCACGCCTTGAGGTGCACATCAGCACTCAGGCAAACTGCTGCAACTACGCTTCTGCAATGGCTTACTACGAATTAGGAGCTTCAAGAATTGTTGTTGCCCGTGAAATGACCATTGATGAAATCGCTGAAATGCATGAGAAAATCCCCGAGGAGCTTGAAATTGAAGCCTTCGTGCATGGCGCAATGTGCATGGCATATTCGGGCAGATGTCTCATTTCATCATACATGAACGGAAGAAGCGGCAACAGAGGCGAATGCACACAGCCATGCCGCTGGGAATATTATCTCGTTGAAAGAAACAGACCAAACGAATATCTCAAGGTCGAGGAATATGATGACCACTCTGCACTTCTCTCCTCTCACGATATGAAGGCAATCGGCTTCCTTGATAAATTATCTGCAGCAGGAGTGGATTCATTCAAAATTGAGGGCAGAATGAAAACAGAATATTACGTTGCCCATGTGGTGAATGCATACAGGCATGCCATCGACAAAACTGCTCCCATGGAGCTTCTTGAGGATGAGCTTAATGCAATCAGCCATCGCCCCTACAACAGTGGCTTCTATTTCGGAAACCTTGTTCACGACCACAAGAACGATGGTCTTTATCATTGGGATTGCACCTTCGCAGGTGTCGCTCTTGAGGATTGTCGTGACGGAATGCTCAGAATCCAACAAAGGAACTTTTTCAAGCTTGGTGATACACTTGAGGTGCTTTCACCGGACTCCGTCGGAATGAAGTTCACCTGCAGTGAAATTATAAACGAAAACGGTGAAAGCTGTGAAACAGCCTGTCATCCTCAGGAAATACTCACTCTTAAATGCGATGCAGATGTCAAACAAGGCGATATTTTAAGAGTAAGAACGCAGAAGGAAAAAATTATAACAAATATTTGATTCATCTATGAAAAAACACGAAATCCTTGCACCTGTCGGTGCCTATGAGCAATTACTTGCCGCAGTGAGATGCGGCGCAGATGCTGTTTATCTCGGCACAGGAAACTTCAACGCACGCCGAAATGCAGATAATTTCAACGAAGATTCCCTCAAGAATGCTGTTGATTACTGCCATCTGAGAAATGTAAAGGTTTATGTGACACTGAATACACTCGTTTTTGATAAAGAACTGCAAAACCTTTATGAAACAATTGAATACATTGCCCGAAGTGGTGCTGACGCTGTAATTGTTCAGGATTTTGCTGTTGCAAAGGCTGTGAGAAGCATCTGTCCCACCCTGCCTCTTCACGCCTCCACACAGATGGCAGTTCACAACACAAGTGGTGCCTTACTCCTTCAGGAGCAGGGCTTCTCAAGGGTGGTTCTTGCAAGAGAGCTGTCTCTTCAGGAAATCAAAGCAATCCGCGAAGCTGTGAGTGTTGAGCTTGAGGTTTTTGTTCACGGGGCACACTGCATGGGTGCCTCGGGTAACTGCTACCTTTCTGCGATGCTCGGTGAAAGAAGCGGTAACAGGGGTCTTTGCGCGCAAGGCTGCAGACTCAATTGGGTTTCCCGCAACGGAAGAGAATATGCACTTTCTCTCAAAGATATGTCATATCTTGATTCCATAGACAAGCTGATAGAAATCGGAGTTGAATCCTTCAAAATAGAGGGAAGAATGAAGCGACCTGAATATGTTGCAGCTGCTGTTTCAAGCCTGAAAAAGGCGGTTAACGGCGAAAGCTACGACAAGGAAACGCTTCGCAATGTTTTCTCACGAAACGGCTTCACAGATGGTTATCTCAAGGAAGAAAGAACTCTTGAAATGTTCGGACACAGAGGAAAAGACGATGTCACATCTGCATCGGGTGTACTCAAAAATCTTTCTGCTCTATATAAGGACGATATTCACCCGACAGCCATTCAAGCCACACTGACGCTTCGGAAAAACGAGTCCTCCTGCCTTGATTTAAACTGCAAAGGCAAATTTGTAACAGTATATGGTGATGTGGGAGAAATCCCGAGAAATGCACCACTTTCTGCCGAGCTTGCATTGAGAAATATTGCAAAGCTGGGAGACACTCCATTCCACATGGAGGCCTTCACCTTTGAAAACAAGGACAATCTCACTCTGAGTGCTTCTTCAATCAATGCAATGCGAAGAGAGGCCACTCGTCTGCTTGAAAAAAAACTCACCGAGATAAACAGAGAGACAACACATATTTCCTGTTTAAGAATCATGCCCTACCACCCGGAAGCTGCTCTCAGATACAGAGCACGGCTACAGAAAATTTCTCAATACTCCCACGCAATGAATGAGGCTGAATTCATAATTCTTCCTATCGAGGAGATAATTGAAAATAAAGACCTTGCAGGTCAGATCAAGCCCGAAATCATTGCAGAGCTCCCACAGCTGATTTACCCTCTTGGAGAAGAAAAAGCAAAGGCTATGCTCCGAGAGATCAGAGATATGGGTATAACACGAATCAGCACAGGCAACATCGGTGGAATAAAGCTCGCTTCAGAGCAGGGCTTTGCAATTCACGGAGCACACGGCTTCAACATCACAAACACTGTTTCCCTTGATTATTATGAATCTTTAAGTCTTGCAGATACTACGCTCTCCTTTGAATTGACAGAGGGGGCAATGCAGGGTCTTGGTGGCAGACTTAAAAGAGGTGCATATATTTATGGCCATCTTCCTCTCATGCTTCTTCGCGCCTGCCCTCAGAAAACAGAAAAGGGCTGTGACGGCTGCAACGGAACGACAACCCTAACGGACAGAAAGGGAATTGATTTTTCGTTTCTTTGTCACAAAAAGACCTATGGTACACTTCACAACAGCGTACCACTTTACATAGGTGACAAAAATCTTTCAATGCTGGATTTTGCCACTCTTTATTTCACAACAGAAAGCAAGGCAGATTGTGCATCAATTTTTGAAAAAGCTATAAATCGTGAAAATATCCCGGGCAAAAAAACAAACGGGCTCTATACACGAGCATTACTTTAAAAGGAGATTACCCATGGCTAAAAGAACTGCTCTTATAATCGGTGCAGGACCTGCAGGACTCACTGCAGCCTACGAGCTTTTAAAAACAACAGATATCACTCCCATGATTCTGGAGGAAAGTGAATTTATCGGTGGTATATCGCGTACAGCCACACACAACGGTAACAGAATGGATATCGGTGGTCACAGATTTTTTTCGAAGATAAACCGTGTGAATGAAATCTGGCAGGAGCTCATGCCCTTACAGGGTGCTCCATCCTATGATGATATAAAAACAGACACAGAAAAGGAGCTTGCCGTTAATGGACCCGACCCCGAAAAGGACGAAAGAGTTCTGCTCCTGAGAAACAGAGTCTCAAGGATTTTTTATTTAAGAAAATTCTTTGATTACCCCATTTCTCTAAAGCCTGAAACCTTCATAAACATGGGCTTCAAGCGTACAATGCAGGCCGGCTTCGGATATCTTCATTCCTGCTTTTTCAAGCTGGATGAAAGCTCCTTGAGAAACTTTTACATCAACCGTTTCGGAAAACCGTTATATGAAATGTTTTTTGAGGACTACACAGAGAAGCTGTGGGGTATAAATCCTTCGGAAATCTCTGCGGATTGGGGCGCACAGAGAGTAAAGGGTCTTTCTCTTACAAAGGCTGTGCTCAACATTATCACAAAGCCCTTCAAGAAGAATTCTGCTGTGGAGACATCTCTTATTGAGCAGTTCCATTATCCCAAAAAGGGACCTGGCCAGCTGTGGGAGACAATGGCAGATGAAATCGTTAAAATGGGTGGTATAATTCTCAAAAACAACCACGTTATCAAGATAAACACAAGCGAAAAAAGCATCACCTCAATTATTGCCAGGACACCTGACGGCGATCAGGAATATTCAGCTGATTATTATATTTCCACAATGCCCGTTAAAGACCTGATTGAAGCAATGGGTAATGCTGTTCCCGAAAGCATAAGCAGTGTTGCAAAGGCTCTTCCCTACCGTGATTTCATTACCGTGGGTCTTCTTGTTGACAAGCTTCTTCTCGAAAATAAAACAAGCCACAAAACCCTTGGAAATATTGTTCCCGATTGCTGGATTTACATTCAGGAAAGGGATGTGAAAATCGGCAGACTTCAGATTTTCAACAACTGGTCTCCATATATGGTCAAAGACCCCGACAACACCGTATGGATTGGTCTTGAATATTTCTGCACCGAGGGAGATTCAATGTGGGAGATGAGTGACCAACAGTTCATCGATTTTGCCATAGATGAGCTTGATAAAATCAATGTTATCAGCAAAGCTGATGTCAAGGATTCCGTGAGAATCAAGGTTAAAAAAGCCTATCCTGCATATTTCGGTGCTTACAAGGATTTCCCTGTTGTGAGAGAATATCTTGACACAACCGAAAACCTCTTCTGCATCGGCAGAAACGGTATGCACAGATATAACAATATGGACCATTCAATGCTCACTGCCATTGAAGCTGTCAAATGCATCAGAGAGGGCTCGTTGAACAAAACAGATATATGGAACGTGAATACTGAGCAGGAGTACCACGAAGAAAAATAAAGGGGATGGATGTGCAGGTCACATCCATCTTTTTTCATAAAAAACATTAACAAACTTTTTGTTAGTCGGTTGTAGAAAACCCTTCCGAGCTATTTTCACTGTTGCAATACGCCAGCATTTCATTGTGCATTATACACAAAAATAACCAACTATTTTTTAGCATTATGTTCAATGACTTGAAAAATATAAACACAAGGACATTTGTGCAGATTGCACAAACTCAAGATGTTTCTTTTATGCACTTTCACTTGACTTTTGAGGATCTATCATATATACTATATTCATAAATTAAAGGAAAGGAGTCCACAGATTATGGTAGACTGCAAAGAACTCAGAAATCAGCTTCTCAAGGAAATCGAAGAAGAAAAGGGCTTTTCCTGGAGCAAGCTTGTAAAGATCATTAAACTCAACAGTCTTTACAACAACGAAGGAATATAAGAAACAAAATATATCCTTCACCCTTTTGGTATAACTCTTAAAAGCTTATTAACTTACCCCTGACAAGCGCTGAGTTAACACTTTTAAGATTTACATAGATAGTTTCATAAAGCCAAAACGAAGACACCTCATTGCGAGGTGTCTTCGTTTTTTTGTAATTTTCACCATTTTATAATATGTTTATTTGTCTTTTCTATGCATTGAATTATTATAATTATTACATTATAATTATTTTATCAATTCAGAGGAATGGTGATAAAATGGCAAAACAAAAACCATTGAAGCCGGGCTATGTTGTTCCCGGTAAAGAAAAAACATCCTATGCATTCGGCGCTATGGGACAGGGTATGATTTACGCCATGATGTCAAGCTACATCAGTGACTATTACACCAATGTCCTTAAGCTTCCCCTCATATTCGTGCTTCTGCTTATGCTTGGAGCCCGTGTCTGGGACGCAATCAATGATCCTCTTATGGGCATGCTCTCAGACAAGCGCACAACAAAGCTTGGTAAGCTCAAGGGCTACATCGTGTATGCAACACCACTCATTGCAATTCTCACAATTGCAATGTACACAAATCCCGGTCTTTCCAAAACAGGAACAATGATTTACGCTGCCATCACATATATTTGTTGGGGCATGGCTTACACCATGGCAGATGTTCCTTTCTGGAGCATTCCCAATGTTATGACCGGTCACGCAGAAGAAAGAGGTCAGGTCGTTTCCTTTGCAAAGACTCTCAACGGTATCGGCACAGCTGTGCCTGAGGTGCTTCTTATTCTTGCGCCAACCCTTATCCCCCTTCTCTTCCCCAATGCAGAGTACTACGAAGCAACATATATGTCCATGGCGGTTATCTGCGTTGTTATCGGTTCAACAATGTATCTGAGCTCCTACAAAGGCATCACAGAAAGATACATTCCAAAGCCAAAGGAGAGAGCGCCCGGTGAGCCATCCACCCTCAAGAGAGTCTTCACCTGCAAGCCACTTATGCTTGTTGTGGCAATGGGTGTGCTTTCAAGTGGTCGCTATATGATTCAGGCAGCTGCAATCCACGTTGCAAGATATGCCTTTTACATCGGACCTGAGCTTACACCTGATATGGACCCTGCCCTCAAGGAGCAGTACATAAATGCAAGTGTAACATCAGTTAAAACTGTTTTTCAGGTTTGCGCAATAGTTGGTATGTTCGGTGCAATGCTTCTCATGCCATATCTTATGAAGAAGTTTGACTACAAGAAGCTTCTCATCACAACCTGCCTTGCAGGCTTTGTGGCAAGTATTTTCACAACCATCATCGGTTGGACAACAGCAAACTTCTACATCTGCACACCTTTCATTCTCATCTCCTGTATTCCACTTGGTGTTATCAACGTTATTTCAAACGCAATGATTTACGATTGCCTGGACTACATTGAGCTGAAAACAGGCTTCAGAGACAATGGTCTCGGCTCTGCCTGTCAGGGCTTCATCAACAAAATCGGTAATGCTTTTGCAACCTGCGGCATCATTCTTATGTATATGTTCATTGACATCAACCCTGAGAATATGCTTGCAAACCACGCAGTTGTTGCTGCGACAGAGCTCACAAGAATCCAGAATTTCGGTATGTTCTCACTTGTTTCAATCGTACCGGGTCTTAGCATGCTCCTTTGCTCAATCCCAATGTTCTTCTACAAGATTTCGGGCAAAGAAAAGCAGAAAATCATGGATGAGCTTCAGGCAAAGCGTGAGGCTGAAGGCATTATTGTGAAATAATCCACGGAGGTCGTTTTTATGGATTGCATTTTTTGTAAAATAGCAAACGGAGAAATCCCCGCAACAAAGGTGTATGAGGATGAGACCGTTGTTGCTTTCAATGATTTAGAGCCTCAGGCTCCCACACACATTCTTGTTATTCCCAAACAGCACATAACATCTGCTGCAGATATTTCTGCAGAAAACAGTGCAGTTATTGCACACATCTTCGAGGTTATCGCACAGCTTTCAAAAGAGCTTGACATGAAGGATGGCTTCCGTGTTGTCAACAACTGTGGCGACAGCGCAGGGCAGACAGTAAAGCACATCCATTTCCACCTGATGTCGGGAAGAGCTTTTACCTGGCCTGCAGGCTGATTACCAATTAGGACGGTTATTTAAAATGAAAAGACCAATGCTGATTTTCGGCATAACATCCACTATCATCTGTGCACTTCTTATTTTGAATGTGCCTGAGGCTGTGATGTTATCCCTTGCTGCATTGGTCTTCTTTTTCTGGCTTTTTATAAAAAAGATGAGAAAGCACATTATAATTCCCACAGTCTGCATTGCAGCTGTAATAATCACACTGTGCTTTACCATATTCAATACATTTACAATTACTCCACAGCTTAAATATGACAACACTCGAAATGATATTTATGGTAAGGTGATAACCACACCCCGCAAGGAGAATAACACGGTCTCTTTTACAATCAAAGCCGACAAAATCGGTGAAGTTCAAGAGGATATGTATATCTCCGTGGAATTCTGTGGAGACACAGCACGGGGTGTTGAGCTTTATGACTATGTGCTCATTTCCGATGCCATGCTCAACATTCCACGAAAAGCAGACAACTCCTTTGACCTTTCCAAGGCTTCGGATAACACCCTGCTTACTGCGCAGGAAGGCAAATGTTTTTTCTTATGGGATTGCAATAAAACACCATATTATTATTGTCTCAGATTAAGAGCCTCAGTTTGCGAGAAAATTGATTATCTTCTTGGTCAGAGTGTAGGTGGCCTCCTCAAGGGTATGCTTTTCGGTGAGAACAGCACCACACCTGCTCAAATTCTGAAAAACTTCAGAGGAAGTGGTCTTTCTCATCTGCTTGCTGTTTCAGGACTTCACACATCGCTGTGGTGTGGTTTACTTATCACATTATTAAGGCTGATTGGTGTACCGGAAAAGCCAAGAAATATTATCTGCCTTGTTTTCCTTGTGTTTTTCTGCATTATCTCTGCCTTCACACCATCTGTTTTACGCGCCTGCCTTATGACAGGAATTGTGCTTATAGCCCCATTCTTCAAGCGCTCACCTGATGCCCTGAATTCACTGGGCATTGCAGCTTCATTGCTGTTACTTCTCAACCCCTACAACATTCTGAGCATCAGCTTTCAGCTGTCTGTAACAGCAACACTCGGGGTGCTTATATCAAGTGCACACACAGAGAAAATTTCTGAGAAGCTCTCCCATAAATTACCCAAGAGGCTTGGAAGGGTCATAGAATTTATTATTTCCTCATTTCTCATAAGCCTTGCCTCAAGCCTTTTCACAGCACCCGTTTGTGCTCACCATTTCGGAATAATAAGCATTGCTTCACCTATCAGCAACATTATTTGTGTTCAGCTTTCTTTTTACGGTATGATTCTGGGCATGGTTTGTGTTGCACTTTCATTTATTCCTTTAACTTTTGTTTCCCATATAATTATTCTTCCCTTGAGAATATCAGAATTTCTCATAAACCTTGTTATATCCCTGGCAGCAGCCTTGGGTAACATGAAATTCTCCACAATACCCATAAGCGCATCATTCTTCATTATGGGCTTGATTATCGGTGCTGCACTTCTGCTCGCAGGAATTCGCATAAGCCGAAAAACCAAGCTTTGTTTCCCCACAAGGCTTTGTGCTGCATTATCAGCAACAGCACTTATTGTGAGCATTGTGCTTCCCATGACACACAGCAACCTGAAAAACAGTATAACCATAGTTAACAGTGGCTCAAATATTCAGCTTGTTATCAAATCGGGCACAAAATATGCTTATATTGAAAACACCACCGAAAGATTGGACTATAACACTTACAGCGCCCTTCCGAAAGCCACCTGTGAAAAGCTTTTATATTATATCCCCACATATCTGTCCTACGATTCCATTTACAACATAAAAGCAGTAAGCGAAAGCCTTGCTCCGGAGAACATTATAATCACCAGGGAGATACACAGAGTGGCAAACAAGGTCAATCTGCCTCTTCCCCACAACACAATCATTAAATCAAGCAATAATTATACCTTATCCAAGGAAATAACCTTCCAAATCGTTGACACAACCCCTGCCGATTATGTTATAATAAGAGATAATGATAAATCTGTGTTTGTCCATCTTCACGGAAGCACAGACATCAAAAGCTATGTTGATGAGGACTTTGATGTTATCATATTCAACGGCACTCTTCCCACAGAGCTTCCATCTTCTGCAGAAGAAATAATTCTGTGTGCAGACGAAAGCTTTGATTACGCAGCCTCCGGCGTGTTCACACGAGGCGTACGATCAACATACCACGAGGGTAATATTACAATTAAACTATAAGGAGCAGCAATGGCACAATTCAACGAAGATGCTTTAAAGAAGCAAATCAAATCAGGTGAATTTTCCCGTATATACCTCATATACGGAAACGAGGGCTACCTTAAACAGCACTATGCAAACTTAATCTGCGACAAGACTGTATCTCCTGATTTTGCTGATTTCAACCTGAAAAAGCTTGATGGTAAGGACACCGGTCTCAACGAAATATATGATTGCATATCATCATTTCCAATGATGGGTGAATACACCTGCACCCTTGTAAAGGACTACCCTCTCACAGAGTTCATCGGTGAGCGTTCAAAGGTTGATGAAGAGTTCCAGTCTGTTATTGATGATATTCCCGAAACCTCTGTTCTTGTTTTCTGGATGGACACAATCGAGGTTGATGAGAAAGCAACCAAGTGGTCAAAGGTCTTAAAGCTTATAGATTCTGTGGGTGTTTGCGCCAGAATCGACAAGCGCACTCGCAGTGCTCTTGAAAAGCTTATTATGGCATCTGCCTCAAAGAAGGATTGTGTTCTTTCAAGAGAATGTGCTTCATATATGGTAAGTCTCGTTGGCGAGGATATGTCCACCCTTCAGAACGAGCTAAACAAGGTATGCGCCTTCGTTGGCTCAGGAAATATCACAAAAGCGCACATAGATGCAACAGTAATTGTATCAATTGAAGCAAAGATTTTCCAGCTTTCCAAAATGGTTATCCGTGGCGAGGCAGACAAGGCATACGAAAACCTGCAGAATCTTTTCAAGCTCCGTGAAGAGCCTGTTGTGATACTCAGTGTTCTCTCAAAGGCGTTTGTTGATATGTATAGGGTCAAGGCTGCAAAGGAAGCCGGAGTGTCAAACGCAGATCTTGCAGATGCATTTGCCGGTAACATTTATAAAACAAAAATGTTCACATTAGATAACGCTGCTGCCGATTGCTCAAAATACACCCTTACACAGCTCAAGGAGTCTCTTGAAATCCTCTCCGATGCTGACAGAAGACTTAAATCCACAGGCGAAGACAACAGAATTGTTCTTGAAGAAGTTATTTTAAGGTTATTGAGATTATAATGATAAAGATTGATAAGGTTGTTATTGTTGAAGGGCGATATGATAAAATCAAGCTATCCTCCGTGCTTGATGCTGTTATTATTGAAACAGATGGCTTTGGCATATTCAACGATAAAGAGAAGCAGCTGCTTATTCGCAGACTTGCTGAAACAAAGGGTATTTTAATTCTCACCGACAGCGACTCAGCAGGCTTTAAAATCCGTTCCTTCATCAGGGGAATGGTACCTGCAGAGCAAATTGTGAATGCATATATTCCTGATATTTTCGGCAAGGAAAAACGAAAAACACAACCCTCCAAGGAGGGAAAACTTGGTGTTGAGGGTGTAAAACCCGAGGTAATACTTGAAGCATTGGAGAAGGCAGGTGTTTTCTGCGAGGAGACACCCGACACCACAATAAGAAAAATCACCAAATTAGATTTATTTGAGGATGGCCTTTCAGGTGGTGCCAACAGCAAGGAATTAAGACTTGCATTAGCCAGACACCTCCGGCTTCCGGAGAGGCTTACATCCAATTCTCTTTTGGAAATACTGAACACATTTTTATCCTTTGAGGATTATAAGAAAGCAATAGAGTTGGTAAAATATGGTAAACAAGAATGATGAATTCAAACTGAACATCACAGGCTACACCTCCGAGGGTGGTGGCGTGGGCAAATTCGACGGACAAGCAATTTTCGTTGAAAACACTGCTGTGGGTGATGAAATTCTTTGCCACATCATCAAGGCAAAAAAGAGCTATGCTATTGGCAAAATCGCAAAAATCCTCAAGCCCTCAAAGCACAGAATTGAGCCTCAATGCTCTTGCTTCAAGACTTGTGGTGGCTGCTCATTCGGTCACATTTCCTACGAAGAGGAGCTTCGCCTCAAGGCACAAAAGGTGCAGGATGCTTTTGCAAGAATCGGTGGTATCTCCCCCGAATTCAAGCCCATCATCCCATCGCCACAAACTACTCGATACAGAAACAAAGCCCAATATCCTGTAAGGCGTGAAAACGGCATCCTTCAAATCGGCTTTTACGCAAAAAAAAGCCACAGAGTAATTGACTGCGAGGATTGTCTTTTGCAGCCGCAGGAATTCTCAACAATAACAGAGCTTTTCAGAAAGTGGATTAACGATAACAATATTACAGTTTATAGTGAAGAAATCGGAATGGGACTCATTCGTCACCTTTATCTTCGTAAAGCCTTCGGCACAGGAGAAATCATGGTGTGCGTTGTCATCAACGGAGCTGCACTTCCTCATGCAGATTCACTTATCGAGTCCTTAAAAGGCGTTTCCGGCTTCAAATCACTCATTGTGAACATTAACCGTCAGAAAACTAATGTGGTACTTGGAGAGACCTCTGAAGCCATTTACGGAGAAGATTTCATCACAGATATACTTTGTGGTATCAGGGTTAAGATTTCACACCTTTCATTTTATCAGGTTAATCACGATGGGGCAGAGCTTCTTTACAACAAGGCTGCAGAGTATGCATCACCCACCGGTAAAGAGGATATTCTTGACCTTTATTGTGGTGCGGGCACAATCGGACTCTCCATAGCAGACAAGGCTGCATCCGTAACCGGTGTGGAGATTATTCCCGAGGCGATTGAAAACGCAATTGAAAACGCAAAGCTTAACAACATAACAAATGCAAGATTTATTTGTGCAGATGCCTTTAAGGGTGCCGATGCACTCCGTGAGGAAGGCATAAAGCCACAAACAATCATTGTTGACCCTCCCCGTAAGGGCTGCTCCATGGATGCCCTGAAAACCGTCAGCCACTTTAACCCCGAAAGAATTGTTTATGTTTCCTGCGACCCTGCTACCCTTGCCCGTGACGCAAAGCTTCTTGAGGAAATGGGCTACAAGGCAGTTGAGGTTACTCCCGTTGATATGTTTCCTCGCACAGCCCATGTTGAAGGTGTATGTTTATTTCATAAGCACACAGAAATATAAATCACCCTGATTCATAATACAAATAAAAGACTCAACTCCGTGTGGAGTTGAGTCTTTACTTTTTTCAAAGAAATTATTTTCTTCTGTGTCTGTGGTGCTTTCTTCCTGAGCTACCGTAGTAATAGCTGCTGTTATGGCTGCCATAGTAGTAAGAAGAACCATAGTAGCTGCCATATCTGCCTGAGAAATAACCACCGGCCTTAGCAGAGCTCATTCTGAGTGTGCCTGCACCTGCACGGTTATAAATACAACCAAGAAGGTCTGCCTTTGTTGTCATGATGTCACTAAGAGCATATTCAATCTGACGAAGAGCAACTCTTTCCTCTGCAGCAACGAAAATCATTGTGTCTGTGTAGTTAGCAACGATAGCTGCGTCAGCAACAACACCTGCAGGAGGACAGTCGATAATAACATAATCAAAGTTAGCCTTTGCTGTTTCAACAATCTTTGCCATACCTGCTGAAGCAAGTGTTTCTGATGGATCTGCAACAGCTGCAGAAGCAACAAGGAGATAAAGGTTATATCTTTCAATGTACTTAACAGACTCTTCAAAGGTCTTGTTACCGTTAACGATATCGTAAATACCCTTTTCGTCTTCAAGAGAGATACCAAGTGTTTTACAAACAGCAGGCTTTCTCAAGTCAGCATCGATAAGAAGGACAGACTTGCCACTCTTTGCAAGAGAAAGAGCAATGTTTGAAGAGCAGGTTGTTTTACCTTCACTCTCAGTGGAGCTTGTGATAGCAAAAACAGTGAAGCCCTTCTTGTGATTTGCGTTCTCAATCTTTGTTCTGATAAGCTTGAAGGTTTCAATGAACGGAAGACCAACGTTTCTGTCTGTGATAAGAAGGCGTGTACGGTCATTCTTATTCTTTGTCTTGATGTCGGAAACAGTTGCAAGAATATCAACATTGAAGTTGTTCTTGATATCATCCGTTGAAAGAAGCTTGTTCTGAATCTTATCTGTGATAAGAATGATAACAACAGCAAGAGCTGCACCTAAAATGAAGCCGATGGCTGTGTAAACGAGTGCAGAAGAGTCTGAAGCAAGCTCAGCCTGAGTTGCACTGTCAGCAACAGTGATGTTAGCTGTTGGGAATGCTTTGTTAACAATATCAAGGTAAACACTCTGAATAGCAGTTGCAATAGCGTATGCTGTTTCCTGATCAGGGCTGTTCACAGAAACTGTGAGAAGAGTTGTATCCTGACCGATTTCAACACCAACCATGCTTCTGATTTCTTCCTTTGTAAACTCCATGCCGGTTGTTGCCTTAACGGTGTTTGCAATTTTATTTGCAAAGTCATTACCAATCTGGAGAAGCACCTTAAAGTTATTTGCAATGTAGGTTGAAGCCTGAGCGTCACTGGCAGTAACATACTTAGCAGCATCACCGGCAATCTCTCTGTCCTTGTTTGAACAGTTGAAGATTATTGTTGATGTGTAGCTTTCCTGGTATGTTGCCTTTGCAATAGCAAAGCCGGAAACTGAGAAAATTGCCACAAAAATAAGGATGAGCCACCACTTCGAGATAATCTGACGCATGAATTTGAATATAAACTCAAGGCCGATTTCTTCTTCGGTGTTTCTTTTTTCTTCGTATGCCATTTGTATTCTCCTTTTAATTATTTATATATTCATAGACTGTTTGATTATATCACAACGAACAAATTACTACAATACTTTTTTAGAATTTAAAGACCGTTTTTTTGCATAAAAGCCTTAAATTCTTCCTTTTGCTCCTGTGAAACAGAAGAAGCATTGTTAATTTCAGATGAAATATCTTTTTTGCCGAAAATTGCAGCAAAAATTCTCACAACCCAAAGCAAGGGCAAAAGGAACGGATATTTTTTCAAAACAGGATATCTGTCCTGCATTTTGCTTTTCTGAGGAAAAAGTCTGCTGATAAGATAGGAGGACTTTTTATCACCATAGTCCCCTCTTAAGATTCCACCCATATAGTGGTTTGTTTCATTACCGAAAACTCCACTGAGCATGATGTAATCAGCCATATCCTGCACGTCATCAGAAAACTCCCCATCTTCAAACCAGCATTCACACAGCTTGTCAAGGCGCTGTGCAAAAAGACCGAGTCCCGTGGCATCAAGTGAGCTTTCCAGCACAGCCTGATCACAGAGAGGCTTCAGGTGTTTTTTCAGGTAATAATGATCAAGCACATTTCTTATTCCTGTGCCTGCAGTTTCAAAGTGGTGGGCAGAGTGAGAGACAATATAAACATAAAAATCTTCCTTTGTCATATTAAGCTCGCAGGTATCATCATCTGCTGCCAATCTGCCAAAAGCGCCCTTGTAAAACTCATAGCCCTTGTCATAATCATATTTAAGCTCCTTGTGAAGCTCAATGTTAAGAAATGGCTTTTTAATGAAGCTGATATCCTTGTCATCCTCAAATGAGTTTTTCTCATAGCCACGCTCAAGGAGAATTTCCTGAGCCTTAATAAGCTTACCCTCTTCAACCCACACATCCATATCAAGCATAAAGCGCTGTTCGGGATTTTTGTAATATTGCGAAAGCTTAAAGCCCTTGAGAAAGCAATGCTTAATACCGTTTTCACTGAACATGTGTGTGAGCTCCCGCTTCTCTTTAAGCTGTGCTTCATAGCGAAGAGAAACCCTGAAAAGCTCTTTCTTAAAAAGCGATTTCACCTCTTCAGGCACACCGTCACACCTCAGCACAGCCGGTGCAATAAGAGGCACGACCCTGTGCATATCAGCAAGTCTGTGGAGCTTCTTAAAATCAACATCAGCAGGCACCATATAAACGGTGTCTGCTAAATCTACTTTAATCATCTCAATTATAATCCTGCCCACAGAAAGGATTTCCTGCGAGGGCACATGCTTTTCACTCATTTTATCAACCTGCTTAAATTATATCTGAGTCTTCTAAGTGGATATCTTTTCCCCACGTTTTTTACATATTTTTCCTTATGCCTGAGATACTGTGCATCGTTTACGCTGATGAGCTTACCGTCAATGCTCATTTCACTCACAACTCCGATTACATTCTCATCCGTAATACCAAGCTCCAGAATAAATTGGTTATCGCCACACATTACATATCCACTTTCGTTTTTATCTACAACTCTGTGGAGAACGAAATCACCATTTTCTCTTCTGTAAAGAGGAATATCACCGATTTCAAGAGGGAGCGATGGCTTTTTTATAAGCACAAAATCCCGCTTCTCATAAAGAAGTGGGTTCATGCTTGTGCCCGTAATGGGTATCTTAAATGTGGTGTCTCTGCTGAACGCCTCCTCAATTGCAGGAAGAAGCAGCTCAAGCTGAATCTTTGGCTTACTCATAAGTCCTCACTCTTCAAGGATTCCGAGCCTTTTAAGCTTTCCGAGGAATGTCTCAAGATCGGATTTAAGAAGCTCCTCGGGAGCATCATATTTCGCTTTGAGGGTGGAAAGAATCTCAGCGCAATTCTCACCCTTTTCAAGACCCTGCCAGATAACCTCTGCAGGTCCGTTGAGTGTAATCATTCCGTTAATGGCTTTAACAGCATCGCCCACAGGCACCACAACAGGTGAACCTGCAATTGTTTTCAGAATAAAGTTTTCATTTAATTTCATATTTTCACCTTGATTTTATTCGTGACAGTCCGGACAGGAGCAAAGAATTGTTCCATCCTCAAAAATATAGTAATAATGTGGATTTCCATCGTCATCAGGAGAAAGAGGACAAACAGGAATCTCTGCATTTGCAAGATATGTGTAGAACTTAACATCCTTTAATTTTTCCTTTTTCAGGTATGTGCCTGCCTTGCAGCCTTCTGTGTACTCCTGATTCTTGTTCTGTCTGTATCCACCTCTCAGATCTCCGAGAGTAAAGGCAATTTTCCCGGGAATCTGCTGATCCTTAATAAGAACAAAGCACGCCTTGCCATCATAAGTATCGTCACCGTTGCCGTTAATATCATCTGCCTCATATACGGTCTTATGATCATCCTGCACCCTTGAAAAATCAATATAAACCTGCTTCGGCTCAATGATATTCAGTGCGCTGTCTCTTTTATATTGTGCCATTCCGTTATCAATCATACCGTACATGGCTTCTCTGACCTGGGCTTCCAGAACCTCGCGCTGATTTGCACAGTCCTCAACCTGCTTGTTTCTGTATGCCCCGGTAAAAAGTGGCACAGCCACAGCAGTGAGAATTGCCATAATCACAACAACCGTGAGAAGCTCGACGGCTGTGAAGCCTTTTTTGGATTTCAGTAATTTAAATAGCATAATATCACCTCATACTATATGTAATTATAGATTACCACAAAAATGCTG